>JAODBQ010000068.1 GCA_025464045.1 Ilumatobacteraceae bacterium | reverse complement strand
TCCGACCGCCGCCAACGGCTCCGGGGGCATCACCGCGTCGAACCGCAGCTGCAGCTGGAGGCGCGCGCCGTCCGCGTAGCCGAGGTCGTACGTCCGCGTCGGCTCGACGACGCGGATCGACGCACCGGTGGGCAGTGTGACGTGGCGCAGATCGACGTCGGCAGGCAGCTGCAGGGCGGAGTAGTTGGCGCTGTACAGCACCTCCCACGGAAGCCACGCGGTGTCGTCCCAGATCCACGCGCCGCCGGCCACCGTGCCGATGTTGGGGCGGACCATCGTGTACAGCCACCCACCGAGGCGCCGTTCGGGGCAGGAGAACGAGAACCACGCGGTCTCCGTCTCCCACCAGCGGTCGCTCATCAGCGACGTGTGCAGTCCGTCGTCGTCGGGGCCGAACACCGCCGGTGGTGGCCCCTCGTCGCGCTCAGCCACCGTGCTCGACCGTCATCAGTAGCCGAGCGCTCGGGCGGCGTTGTCCAGCACGACCGGGATCGACCAGGCCGTGCGGGCCAGGCGCAGATCGGTGTTGCGCCCGCTGGCGAACAGCCCGGTGGCGCTCATCCAGAACGCAGCCGAGCGCATCGCGTAGAGCAGCTGGTAGTACCGGCACGCGTCGTCGTCGATCTCGATGCCGGTGCCCTGCTCGTAGCGACGGCGGAACGCGTCGCGCTCGACGATGTTGGACAGCAGCTCGGTGCGCTCGCGGTTGAGCTCGGACAGCACGTAGGCGACGTCGTACATCGGGTCGCCGATCACCTCGGTCTCCCAGTCGAGCACGGCCGAGACACGGTCGTCGTCGATCAGCAGGTTGCCCGTGCGATAGGCGCCGTGCACGAGGACGAGACGGTCGGTGGAGGGCACGTTCGCTTCCAGCCAGCAGATCAGGTCCGTGAGCACCGGGTCGGGCTGGATGCCGGTGGCGTCGATGAGCGAGCGCCACTTGGCGATCTCACGCGCGGCGAAGTCGGTCCCCAGCGCCGGGACGCCGAGGAAGTCGAGCCCGGCGGCGCGCCAGTCCACGTTGTGGATCGCCACCAGCGCATCGGTGAAGCTCCCGGGCAGCACGCCGCGCCCGGCGGCCGCCTCGTAGAAGCGCCGACCGTCGCTGCCCCACGGGCTGGGGCAGACGCCGGCGACCTTCTCCATCACCAGGAACGGGGCGCCGAGCACGTCGACACCGGGCTCGAAGAAGTAGGCGCGCGGCGTCGGGACGGGCGTGGCCTCGAGCGCACGCAGCACGTCGAACTGGACCCCGAGGTCGGACATCTCGCGCAGCAGCGCGTTGCCCGGATCGCGCCGCACGCAGAAGCCGCGCTCGTGCTGCACCCCGTCGGCGGTCCAGGAGGCGTCGAGCAGCCACGTCTCGTGCGACCAGCCGACCGCGATCCGTTGCACGTCGCGCAGACGGAGGTCGTCCGCACCGAGCTTGCCGGCGAGGTAGCCGGCGATGCGCGTCTCCACCGGTGCCGCGGCGTCGGTCATGACGCGTACGCGAGGGCGCGGTCGAGCCGGGCGCGCAGCGCGGAGCGCACCACGCCCAGCAGCGCGTCGAACTCGTCGGCGCCGAGCCCATCGCGCTCGGCGTAGAGGCTCCCCACGAGGCGGCTCCACGCCGCATCGCTACCGTCGTGGCCGAGGTCGGTCAGGGCGTCGCCGAGGCGTGCTGGGCACGCCGAGCCGAGACGCGCCCGCAGCGCCGCGACGACGGCCCGGCGCTCGTCACCGGCGGCCTGCGCGTCGGCTTCGGCGGCCTGCAGCTGACCGGCGAGCTTGCTCAGGATGACCGCGGCCATGAACGCCTGTGTCTTCGCGAACGGCTCGTCCACCGCTGGCCCGATCTCGTGACGGAACGTGCTCGCCATCTGCGCCAGCAGCTCGTGCGGTGTGACCGTCATCCGTGCGTTCTAGCACGCGGTCCAACGGTCGGACCAATGACTGGCGCGTTGGCTAGGCTGCCGCGGATGAGAGCTGCAGTGCTGTCCACACAACCGGGTCGGACCGAGGTCGAGGAGCTGCGCATCGACGCCCCGATGCGCAACGAGGTGGTCGTGCGCGTCGAGGCCGCCGGCCTGTGCCACAGCGATCTCCACTTCATGGAGGCCAAGTTCCGCACGCCGCTGCCGTGCGTCCTCGGCCACGAGTCGGCCGGTGTCGTCGAGGCGGTCGGGGAGGACGTCACGTACGTCGCGGTGGGCGATCACGTCGTCTGCTGCACCTCGGTGTTCTGCGGCAGGTGTCGGCAGTGCTTGTCGGGCCATCCCTACCGGTGCACGGACACGGCCGCGACGGAGCGACCTGCCGGCGCGCCGCCGCGACTCGCCCGCCAGGACGGCTCCACGGTGGAGCAGTTCAGCCGCCTCGGCGGGTTCGCCGAGCGGATGCTGCTGCACGAGAACGCCGTCGTGAAGATCCGCGACGACATCCCGCCCGAGGTCGCGGCGATCCTCGGTTGCGCGGTGCTGACCGGCACGGGCGCCGTGTTCCGTTCGGCGGGTGTCGAACCGGGGAGCCGGACCTGCGTGATCGGTGCCGGGGGCATCGGGCTGGCGGCGATCCAGGCGGCGCGCATCGCCGGCGCGGAGATGGTGGTCGCGGTCGACGTCTCCGACGAGAAGCTGCAGCTCGCCAGTCGGCTCGGGGCGACGCACACCGTGAACGCGGGCGCGGTGGACGATGTCGTGCGCGAGGTGAAGCGGATCACCAACGGGGGCGCCGACTACAGCTTCGAGGCGATCGGCCTGAAGGCGACGGCCGAGCAGGCCTTCCGGCTGCTCGACATCGGCGGGACCGCCACCGTCATCGGGATGGTGCCGAGCAACCAGCCGATCGAGGTGCGCGGCGTCGACCTGCTCTTCGAGCGCACGCTGCAGGGCTCGATGATGGGCTCCAACCAGTTCCGCATCGACATCCCCCGCCTCGTCAGCCTCTACCTCGACGGGCGGCTGCACCTCGACGAGATGATCTCCGACCGGATCGAGCTCGACCAGATCAACGAGTCCTACGACGAGCTGCGCCGCGGCGCGGTCACGCGCGCCGTCGTCAAGTTCTGACCCGCCCGCTCACGGCGCTTCCAGCCGCCGCCGCGTGAAGGTGGTCACGCAGAAGAGGCCGTATGCCGCGAACCCGAGTCCGATCACGACGACGACGACGAGGCCCCACGTCTGGGTGGCGAGTCGGCGCAGCGCACCGTCGAGCCCTGTCGCCTGGTTGCGGTCGAACGTGACTGCGGCGCGGATCAAGAACACGCCGACGAGGCCGATCCCGATGCCCCGCCCGACCTCGCCGACGGCCCCGATCCGCTCCGTCCAGCGGCGCCGTTCGGGGGAGAAGCCGCTGAGGTCCAGCTCGTCGTTGACGTCCATCCGCAGGCCCTTGACGATGCGGTAGATGCCGGCGGCGACCACGATCACGCCGACCAGTCCGATCAGCAGCCGGCCGCCGGTGTGCAGCATGATCCGGTCAGTCAGCCCGTTGACCTTGCTGTTGCCGTTGGGGGCGGACGCCTTGCTGCGGGCGAGCGACACGGCGTTGAACGCGAACGTGATGTAGATGATCGCGCTGACCACGTAGCCGATCCGCTTGACCCACGCCTTGGCATCGGTGCCGCCGGGCAGGAGCGCGGACACGATTCGCCAGGCGGCGTAGATGAACATGCCGAACGCCAGCACCCACATCAGCAGCGCGCCGCCGCTGACGTGGGCGATCGTCTTGAGCGCGCCCGTCGGGCTCGCCTCCTGGTCGGGGGCGGTCGCCGCGTTGGACCAGCCAGAGGCCTTGGCGGCGATCAGCAGCGCGAGGATGCCGGCGATGATGTAGACGACGCCCTTGGCGAGCCACCCACCGCGACCGGCCTTGACGAGGCCGGGGTGCTCGTTCGCCAGCGTGCCCACGGGGTTGTGCGGCAAGGACCGGGCAACCGTCATCAGGTTCTCCTCCCACAGGAACGAGTCACGACGAGCGTCGCGACGACCGTTGTGACCGTCGCACGATCGGACAGCGCCTCGTGCGCCAGGACCACGTGCGTGGTGATCACAACGGGAGATCGTTGCAGGTCGCACCCCCGTTACGGGAAGTTGCGACCGGCCGGCGCGGATGGATCGTCCACCGCTCGTGCGCCGTGACGACCGAGGGGTCGGACGATCGCGCACGGCGACCGTCCGACCCCTTCGTGATCGGTGGACGATGTTCGGACCAGCTCACGGGCCCCGTCCCGCAGGGTCGGCGGACCGAGTTCACCGAGGTGAACGGTGGGTCGCGCGACCGGTGAGCAGGTCGGGACGACGGGAACGGCCCCTCACAGGACGTGTCGGTGGCTGCGACCGGTGACCGCGCGGTAGATCAGCAGCGCGACGACCGCGCCGAGGATCGAGCCGATGATCCCTGACGCCTGGAACGCGCCATCGCTCGCGTCGTGGTGCGTGAGGACGTAGCCGATGAACCCGCCGATGAACGATCCGACGATGCCGAGGACGATCGTGGCACCGACCGACATCGGGTCGCGGCCTGGCACGAGGGCCCTTGCAATGAATCCGGCGATCAATCCGAC
>JAODBQ010000049.1 GCA_025464045.1 Ilumatobacteraceae bacterium | reverse complement strand
GGCCGGCCCGCTCCCCGGCGGGAGTGCGGTGTGCCGTCGGGTGGGCGCGCTTCGTGCGGCATGTCGCAGGTTGCGCGCCCACTCGGTCTGGGTGGGCGCGCTTCGTGCGGTATGTCGCAGGTTCCGCGCCCACTCCGGGCTGTGGTGATTGGCGGTACGGTTGGCGTGGCCTTCCTCCGAGCTGTTCGCCATGCCCTGAGGAGGCCCCCGTGGTCGCACGAACCGTCGAACATCCGTCATCGCTTGCCGCGCGAGACCCGTGGCGAACCGAGGCCGACACGTGGATCTCCAACCACCACGGCGTCATCTCCGTCTCGAGAGCCCGGCTGCTCGGGGTCCCGGAGCGCACGCTGTACAGCGCCGTCGAACGCGGTGCCTTCACGGAGCTGCTGCCCGGCGTCCTGCTGAGCGGCCACTGGCCGTCCGGTCGGATGCAGTTGATGGCGGCCGCGCTGGCGCGCAACCCGCGTGCTGTCATCGCGTTCACCACGGCCGCGTCCCTGTGGGGGTTCCGCCGCCTGCCCCGGGACGAGCAGGTCCACGTGCTCGTACCGCACGGCTCGAGTCCCAAGATGGCGGGCGTCGAGGTGCACCGCTGCCGGCGGATCGACATCGTCGACGTCACCGAACGCCAGCAACTCGCGCTGACGAGTCCGCCGCGCACGCTGTTCGATTGCGCGGACATGCTCGGGTTCGACGCGGCGGCGTCAGTGCTCGAGCAGGTCATCGATCGCGGCTGGGGCACGTTCGACACGCACGCGGACACGTGGATCCGATTGGGACGTCGGCGTCGGCCGGGCACGCGCACGATGGCGGCGGTGTTGCGCTCCCGACCGGCGTGGCGCTCCGCGCTGCAGTCCGACCTCGAAGCGCGGGTGCTCGGAGAGATCGACCGACAGGGCCTGCCAGCGCCAGTGACGCAGTGGCCGATCACCTTGCCGGGCGGCCGCGACATCCGCATCGACTTCGCCTGGCCGGAGCTGCGCGTGGCGCTGGAGGTCGACCACCCGTTCTGGCACGCCGCCGTCGAGCACTGGCAGCGCGACCGCTCCCGCGATCGCGAGCTGATGCGTCTGGGCTGGACCGTCCCGCGCATCACCGAGTTCGAGGTGAGCGCCGGCCTGGCCGGGCCCGTCGAGGACGTCGCCGCACTCCTCGCCGCCCGAGCCGCCGTCTGAGGTCGGGTGGGCGCGGGACCTGCGAGATCTCGCCGGAATCGCGCCCATCCGGGTCGGGTGGGCGCGGGAACGTCAGGGGTGGGTGCGGTGGCTGCCAACTAGCCTTGCGGCGTGCTCCGCTACCTGACCGCCGGCGAGTCCCACGGCCAAGCACTGGTCGTGATCATCGAGGGCCTCCCGGCGGGCCTGTCGATCACGGTCGAGGAGATCCAGGAGGAGATGGCCCGCCGCCGGCTCGGCTACGGGCGTGGGCCGCGGCAGCGGTTCGAGCAGGACGAGCTGACCCTCGTCGGCGGCGTCCGCCACGGCCGCACGCTCGGCTCGCCGATCGCGATCGAGATCAAGAACAGCGAGTGGTTCCGCAGCGACAAGTGGCACGAGGAGATGTCCCCGGCGCCCGGCGCGACGAAGGACCCGCTCACCCAGGTCCGTCCCGGTCACGCCGACCTCGTCGGCATGCAGAAGTACGGCTTCACCGACGCACGCGACGTGCTCGAGCGGGCCAGTGCCCGCGAGACCGCGGCTCGGGTCGCCGCCGGAGCGGTCGCCAAGAAGCTGCTCGGCGAGCTCGGCGTGTCGATCCTCTCCCACGTCATCCAGATGGGTCCGGCGCGTTCGAAGTCGATCGATCGACCGACCCCCGCGGACCTCGCCCGGGTGGACGAGTCGCCGGTCCGTTGCTTCGACGCTGCGGCCGAGGCCGAGATGATCGAGGAGATCCAGGCGGCGGCGAAGGACGGGGATTCGCTCGGCGGGGTCGTCGAGGTGCTCGCCTACGGCGTGCCGATCGGGCTCGGCAGCCACGTCCACTGGGATCGCAAGATCGATGCGGCGCTCGCCCAGGCCGTGATGAGCATCCAGGCCGTGAAGGGCGTCGAGATCGGCGATGGCTTCGAGGTCGCCGGCCGGCGCGGCAGCGCTGCCCACGACGCGATCGTCTGGGATGCCGAGGCCAACGACTACCGACGCGAGACCACGCTCGCCGGCGGCACCGAGGGTGGGATGACCACCGGCGAGCTGCTCGTCGTGCGCGCCGCGATGAAGCCGCTGGCGACGCTCAACCGACCGACGCTGAAGACGGTCGACGTGGTGACGAAGGAGGCGACGGTGAGCTTCAAGGAACGCACCGACGTCACCGCCGTGCCCGCGATGGGCGTCGTCGCGGAGACGATGGTCGCACTCGTCCTGGCGGCCGAGGCGCAACGCAAGTTCGGCGGCGACTCGCTCGCCGAGTTCGTGCGCAACGCCGACGCGTACCGCGCCTCGCTGTGATCCCCGACGATCAGCACATCGTGCTCGTCGGCCTGATGGCCGTCGGCAAGACGACGGTGTCGCGAGTGCTCGGCGAGCGCCTCGGACGCAAGGTGATCGACAGCGATCAGGTCATCGAGGCGCGCACAGGCAGGACGGTGCGGGAGATCTTCGCGACCGACGGCGAGGCCGCGTTCCGTGCGTTGGAGACGGCGGCCCTCTGCGACGCGCTCGCCGAGGCGGAGCCCGTCGTCATCGCCGCGGCGGGTGGCGTCGTGCTGTCGGCGGAGAACCGGGCGGCCTTGCGTGCCGCGCCGGCGCGGGTCGTGTGGCTCTGCGCGGATCCGGCGACGCTCGTCGACCGCGTGCGCCCCGGCAGCCATCGGCCGTTGCTCGACAACGACCCCGAGGGCACGTTGCGCAAGATGTTCGCGGAGCGCTCGGAGCTCTACCGCGAGGTGGCCGATGCGATCGTGCTCGTCGACAACCGCTCGGTCAACGACATCGTCGAGGCGATCCTGCGATGACGGGGGACACGAAGGAGCAGCGCGAGCGATGATCACGGTGAACGTGCCGATCCCCGGCCGCCCGTACGACGTGCTCGTCGGCCACGGGGCCCGCAGCGAGCTGGCCGGTCTGCTCCCGGCCGCGGCGCGCCGCGTGGCCATCGTCACCCAGCCCGGGGTGCCGCTGGATCTCGACGTCGGGCTGCCGTTCGAGCGCTTCGAGATCGGCCTCGGCGAGGAGCACAAGTCGTTGGCGACGATCGAGTCGCTGTGCCGTGGCTTCGCCCGGATGGGCCTGACCCGCAACGACGTGGTCGTCGCCCACGGCGGCGGGATCGTCACCGACGTCGGCGGCTTCGCGGCGGCGGTGTGGCACCGCGGCATCCCGGTGGTGCACGTCACCACCACGCTGCTCGGCATGGTCGACGCGGCGATCGGCGGCAAGACCGCGGTCAACCTGCCCGAGGGCAAGAACCTCGTCGGCGCGATCTGGCAGCCGAGCGGGGTGATCTGCGACCTCGACGCGTTGGCGACGCTGCCGCCGCGTCAGTGGCGCTGTGGCCGCGGCGAGATGGCGAAGTACCACTTCCTCGTCGGCGACGACCTGCTCGCGCTCGACGAGGCCGACCGCATCGCCCGCTGCGTGGAGATCAAGGCTGCGGTGGTGGCCGGCGACGAGCGCGAGGAGGCCGACCACGACGGCGGCCGGGCGCTGCTCAACTACGGCCACACGTTGGCGCACGCGCTGGAGATCGCCACCCACCACTCGCTCGAGCACGGCGAGGCGGTGGCGATCGGACTGGTCTACGCCGCCCACCTCGCCCGCCTGCTCGACCGCATCGACGACGCCGCCGTGCAGCACCACTACGACGTCGTCTCCGGCGCGTACGAGCTCGACACGACGCTGCCGCACGGGCTCGACCCGGACGCGCTGGTGACGCTGATGGGCCGCGACAAGAAGGCGGTCGACTCGTTGACGTTCGTGCTCGACAGCGCTCGCGGGGTCGAGGTGGTGACGGGCGTCGACCCGGCAGCGGCGCGCGAGGCGCTGGACCGGATGGCGGCGTGGCGCTGACGCGAGCGCCGCACCTGCGCACGGCGCGGCTGCTCGTGCGTCCGTGGACCGAGGCGGACAAGCCGGGCTACGCCGCGTTGAACGCCGACCCAGTGGTGATGGCGCACTTCCCTTCGACGCTGACGGCCGAGCAATCGGGCGAGATGGTCGAGCGGATGTCCGCGGCCTGGGACCTGCACGGCTTCGGCGGGTGGGCGATCGAGCGATCCGATGACGGGCAGTTCGTCGGGATGGTGATGCTCTCGGCGCCGACGTGGACGGCGTGGTTCACCCCGTGCGTCGAGGTCGGCTGGCGGCTCGCCCAGGAGCAGTGGGGGCACGGCTACGCGCCCGAGGCGGCCCACGCCGTCGTCGACTGGGCCTTCGCCGCGCTCGACGCACTGCCGAACGACGAGATCGTCAGCTTCACCACGGTGCAGAACACCAACTCGCGCCGGGTGATGGAGAAGCTCGGCTTCACCCACGACCCGGCCGACGACTTCGACCACCCACTGCTCGGCGACCGGCACGAGGCGCGTCACGTCCTCCACCGGATGTCCC
>JAODBQ010000018.1 GCA_025464045.1 Ilumatobacteraceae bacterium | reverse complement strand
TCCTCGGCCGAGCCGGGCTCCTGGCCACCGAACTGGTTGCACGGGAAGCCGACGACGGCGAAGCCACGATCCGCATACTTCTCCTGCAGCGCCTCGAGACCGGTGTACTGCGGCGTCAGGCCGCACTTCGAGGCCACGTTGACCACGAGCAAGCTCGTCTTGTGGAGATCGGCGAGGGTGGTGGGATCGCCCTGCAGGGATGAGATGGGAGCGTCGAGGATCGTCATCCCGGCAGTCTGCCCGCAAGCACGAGCGAGCGGACCAACCGGACCGACCCCGCTGGCGCACGAACGGCCGCTCAGTCCGAGCCGAGGTAGGTCAGCACGGCGAGCACGCGACGGTGGTCGGTGTCGGCGGTGGACAGCTCGAGCTTCGACAGGATCGAGGTGATGTGCTTCTCCACCGCACCGTCGCTGACGACGAGCCGCTGGGCGATGCCGGAGTTCGACAGGCCCTCGGCCATCAGCCCGAGCACCTCGCGCTCGCGCGGGGTCAACGTGGCCAGTGGCTCGCGGCGGCGGCTGCGCACCAGGAGCTGGGCGACGACCTCGGGATCGAGCGCGGTCCCGCCGATGGCGACGCGACGACAGGCACTGATGAAGTCGCTGACGTCGGCGACGCGCTCCTTCAACAGGTAGCCGACGCCCACCGTCGAGCCGCCCAGCAGCTCGGTGGCGAAGCGCTCCTCGACGTACTGGGACAGCACCAGCACGGGCGTGCCCGGGAGCACGGAACGCAGTTCCACCGCGGCGCGCAACCCCTCGTCGGTGAACGTCGGCGGCATCCGCACGTCGACGATCACCAGATCCGGCTTGCTCTCGCGGACCACGGCGAGCAGCCGACCGGCGTCGCCGAGCGCCGCGGCCACCTCGGCGCCGTGCTCGGCGAGGATCCGGGTGATGCCCTCGCGCAGCAGCACGGAGTCCTCGGCGATCACGACGCGCACGGGAGCTCCACGTGGATCTCGGTCGGGCCGCCGTGGGGGCTCGACAGCCGGAACGTGCCCTCGACGGCGGACACGCGATCGCGCAGCCCACTGAGGCCGCCACCGGGATGCTCCATCGCCCCGCCGCGCCCGTCGTCGCGTACGTCGATCAGCACCCGCGGGCCGAACTGCTCGACCCGGACCGCGGCGCGGCTCGCCCCGCTGTGCTTGGACAGGTTGGTCAGCGCCTCGGCGACGACGAAGTAGGCAGCCGCCTCGATCGACGCCGGCGGACGATCGGCGAGCGTGACGTCGACCGTGACGGGCACCGTGCTGCGCGCCGCGAGCGCGGACAGCGCGGCGTCCAGGCCGCGGTCGGTGAGCACCTGCGGATGGATCCCGCGTACGAGGTCGCGCAGCTCGCTGATGGCCAGCTTCGCTTCGTCGTGGGCGCGCGTGACGAGCGCCGTCGCGGACGCTGCGTCCTGGCCGGCGGCGAGACGCTCCTTGGCCATGCCCAGATCCATCGCCAGCGCGACGAGGCGCTGCTGCGCGCCGTCGTGGAGGTCGCGCTCGATGCGGCGCAGCTCGACCGACGAGCCTTCGACCGACGCGTCCCGACTGACGGTGAGCTGCTCCACGCGCTGCTCGAGCTGGCTGCTCTCGCTCGGCGAGAGGAGGCCGCGCACGATGTTGCGCTCGGCCAGGCCGAGGCCGTTGATGATCCGCGGCGTCGCGCCCAGGAGCACCCAGCCGATCACGGTGACCCCGGCCGCGAAGCCGAAGCGACCCCAGCCGTGGAGCACGTAGTCGTCGCCGAAGTGGTACGGCCCGCCGTCGTTCGTGTCCGGCAGGAAGATCTGGTAGATCGGGAAGAACGCGAAGGACAGCGTGACGGACCACAGCACGACGGCCGTCACGAACCACAGGATCCCGAGCGGGAGGGCGAGGATGCCGTAGGCGATGCCGCGCCAGCCGGCGCCGTCGCCGAGGCGGGCACGGGCCTTGGCCCAGAACCCCTCGACGGCGCCGTTGCCGGGCCGGGGGAACGCGGCCAGGTCGAGGCCGAGCAGGGCACGCACCTTGGCCCGCTCGACGACCCCGATCACCCGGCCGAAACCGACCACCAGCATCAGCAACGGCAGGCCGACGAAGGTGACCATCAGCCCGGCGCTGAGGGACAGCCCGGTGATCACGATCGTGAACCAGGCGATGCCGAACGGCAGGCCGAGCAGCAGCGCTGCGGTGGACTTCCAGGTGCGGGCCTCCACGACGGGCCGGTAGTAGCCGACGACGCTCATCAGCCGACCTCGACCATCTCTCGATCAGACGCACTGACGCCGGCGGCGTCGACGCGCGCAGGCGACGGGAGCAGCTGCGGCTTGCGCTCCACGTGGAGGCGGGGCAGCAACCGGTCCAGCCAGCGCGGCATCCACCAGTTCCGCTCACCGAGCAGCTCCATCGTCGCCGGCACGAGGATCATCCGCACGATCGTCGCATCGACGAGCACGGCCACCGACAGGCCGAGGCCCATCAGCTTGACGGCGCGCATGTCACCGAGGACGAAGCTGGCGAACACGAACACCATGATGGCCGCCGCGGCGGTGATCACCCGCGCCGTGGACGCGAGGCCCTCGACGACGGCGTGGCTGTTGTCGCCCGTCTCGTCGTAGTCCTCCTTGATCGCGCTGAGCAGGAACACCTCGTAGTCCATCGACAGGCCGAAGACGATCGCGAACAGCATCATCGGTGCCCACGGCTCGATCGGTGCACTGCCGTGCAGACCGAAGAGCGAGCCGAGCCAGCCCCACTGGAAGATCATCACCATGACGCCGTAGGCGGCTCCGATGGAGAGCAGGTTCATCACGACCGCCTTCAGCGGCACGAGCACCGAGCGGAACACGGCGAGCAGCAGCAGGAAGCTGAGCACGAGCACGGCGCCGATGAAGATCGGCAGGCGTGACGACATCAAGTCGGCGAAGTCGACGTTGGCCGCCGTCTGACCGCCGACGTGCGCATCTGCGCCGGTCGTCGGGATCACGTCATCGCGCAGGTGACGGACGAGCGCCTCGGTCCGCTCGTCCTGTGGCGACGTGGTCGGGATCACGGTCACGGTCGCCGCCCGGCCGGAGGACGACTCGACGACGGGACCGACCGCAGCGACGCCGGGCGTGGCGGCCATGCGGCCGGCGAGGTCCTGGACGTGCTGGCGGGCGGCCGCGTCCGGGGTCTCCGCTGCGATGTACAGCGGGCCGTTGGCACCGGGGCCGAAGCCCTCGGCGAGCAGGTCGTAGGCCTTGCGGGTGGTGGTGGACGACGGGTCGTTGCCCGCGTCGGACGAGCCCAGGCGCAGCGACAGCGTCGGGACGGAC
>JAODBQ010000678.1 GCA_025464045.1 Ilumatobacteraceae bacterium | reverse complement strand
ACGCTGTTGATCCGCCCATCGTCCTGCGTCAGGGTGACCTGCACGACGACCCCGGTGACGGTGACGACGATCGGCGCGGTGCCGGCCGTCCAACCGGCGGGCAGCGGCGCGAGCACGTTCGAGACGTTCATCGCCGACGCCGTGCCGAGCGCGCCGTTCCCCTTGCAGGTGAACCGCTTCAACCGCATCCCCGCGCCTTCGGTCACGGCGCGGTAGCTCGTCTCGTAGGACGTCGTCGTGCCGTTCACGGTCTCCGACCAGCTCGCCAGGAGCACGTTCACCCCTGGCGCCCCACCGGCGCACCCCGATGCGGCGTCCGCTGCCGTGCGCAGGCTCGACACGGGAGTGGACGAGACGTCGACGGGCAACCAGGTCACCAGGTTCTGCTCGTCCTGCGTGGCCGCCAGGCGCTTCGCCGTCGGGCCCATCGTGCGCACGACGGCCACGATTCCCGCCGACAGGCTCGTCATCAGGATCCCGGTGATCGCGATCGTCACGAGCAGCTCGACGAGGGTGACGCCTGAGTCGGCCGGACGTCTCCGGCCACCGGCTCGGTCAGTCACCCTTCACCACCTGCAACGTGCGCACGACGCGGTGGTTCGGGCTCGTCACCTGCAGCACGACGAGCTGGAGGTTGATGCCGTCGTCGTCGTGGCAGACCGATTGGTAGATCTGTCCGTCCCAGAACCGCACCGGCGCGAGCACGACGATGTCCGCGGCCGGCCAACCGTCGGGGTTGCGTACGGTCTGCACGAACTGCTGATACGTGGCTCGGATCCTCGCCTCGGCCTCGCCGGCCACGCCGCCGACGTCGTTGCAGTCCTGTCGCGGCTGTCCCTGCAGGTAGTCCGCGGCACCCTGCAGCCACGCCTGCGCCGTGGTCAGGTCGCGGTGGGAGGCCGAGGCGCGCACGGACGCGGCGAGCGCACCGAGGGTCCCGCCCGCCGCCAAGCCGAGCAGCACGATCGACACGAGGACCTCGACCAGCGAGAACCCGCCGTCCCGCCGCTTGTGGGCATCGCTCATCCTGGTCCGTTCCGCCTGTCACGTACTCCTGCAGGAGCGGCGCCCGCGCCAACCCGCTCCACTGCTATCGGCGGGCAGGCCGCCGACCTTGAGCGTCAGCGCCGGAGCAGGGCATCGACCGCCGCCTGTCCGCAGAACACGGCGGCGACGGTGCCGAGCGCGAGGAACGGTCCGAGCGGGATCGCGGTCGTGCGGCCGGCCCGGCCGGCCACGAGCAGCAGTCCCCCGACCAGCGCGCCCGCGAAGAACCCGAACAACAGCCCGACGGGTACGAGGCCGGGGTTCAACCAGCCGAGGTACATCCCCAGCAGCGGTGCCAGGCGGACATCGCCATCTCCCATGCCGCCCCGGCTGACCACGTAGATCGCGAGCGTGATCGCCAGCGCGATCCCAGCGCCACAGGCCATCGTCCAGATCCGCTGGGGTTCGTGGCGCACCAGTGCCGCCACGACCAGCAGCGGCGCGCCGACGGCGGCGGTGGCGTACGTGATCTCGCGCGGCAGCCGCTTGGTGCGCAGGTCGATCGCGGTCAACGCGACCAGGCCGGCTCCGAGCGCGCAGAACGCGACCAGCTCCCAGGTCGACCGGAAGTGCCAGGCGAACAGCGCGAACAACCCGGCCGTGGTGACCTCAAGCACCAGCGGTTCGACGCCGATGTCAGAACAGCAGCGTCGGCAGCGACCGCGCTGCGCCACCCAACTGAACACCGGGACGAGGTCGCGGGCACCGAGGCGGAGGCCACACGCTCCGCACGCCGACCCGGGCCGCACGATCGAGGCGCCGCGCGGCACGCGATCGACGACGACGGTGAGGAACGAACCGAACAACAACCCGTACGCGGCAGCGATCGCGATGGTCACAGGGAGCGTCATCAGATGTCCGAGCCAGATGCACACCTCATCCAGCTGCTCACCACGACCGTCGAAGCCGGCGCCAGTGACCTGCACCTGACGGTCGGCAAGGCGCCGTCGGCTCGCCACGACGGGGTCCTCGTCCCGTTCGACGCCCCCGTCCTCATCCCCGCAGACACCGAACGCATGGTGGCATCGTTGCTCGACGCCGACCAGCGCCACGTGCTCGAGCACTCGATGCAGATCGACTTCTCGTTCGGCGTGCCCGAGCTGGGCCGGTTCCGCGCCAACGCGTTCCGCCAGAGCAACTCGCTGGCCCTGGCGCTGCGCGTCATCCCCTTCCGAGTGCGCTCCTTGGAGGACCTCGGCGCACCGCAAGCAGCGCACGAGTTGCTCGACAAGCCGTTCGGTCTCGTACTGGTGGTCGGACCGACCGGCTCCGGTAAGAGCACCACCTTGGCGGCGATGGTCGACAAGATCAACGCCACGAAGCAGGTGCACATCCTCACGATCGAGGATCCGGTGGAGTACGTCCACAAGCACAAGATGGCAATCGTCAACCAGCGCGAGGTCGGCACGGACGTGCGCAGCTTCACCGACGGCCTGCGCAGCGCGCTCCGCGAGGACCCCGACGTGATCCTGCTCGGCGAGATGCGCGACATCGACTCAATCGCGATCACGCTCTCGTTGGCCGAGACCGGGCACCTCGTGTTCGCCACACTGCACACCAACGACGCCGCCCAGGCCCTCGACCGGATCATCGACGTCTTCCCTGCCGAACGCCGCGATCAGATCCAGATCCAGCTCGCCGGTTCGCTGCAGGGGGTGATCAGCCAGCGCCTGCTGCCGGCGACCGGTGGTGGCCGGGTGGCGGCGTACGAGGTGCTGATGGCCAACGACGCGGTCCGCAACTTGCTGCGCGAGGGCAAGACCCGCCAGCTGCGCAACACGATGATCTCCGCTCAGCAAGAGGGGATGATGACGATCGAGATGGACCTCGCCCGACTGGTGGCGAGTGGGATCATCACCCTCGAGATCGCCTCGACCGTCAGCGCGTACCCGAAGGACATCATGGCTCAGGCCGCTA
>JAODBQ010000657.1 GCA_025464045.1 Ilumatobacteraceae bacterium | reverse complement strand
GCGGGCCATGGGGCTCAGCGTGGCCGAGGCCATGTCGAGCGTGAGGTTGTCGCTGGGGGTCACCACCACGGCCGACGACGTCGACCTGGCCCTCAAAGTGGTGCCCGACGCCGTCGCCCACCTGCGGCGGGCCGGCTGATGCGCGTGCTGCTGGCCATGTCGGGCGGGGTCGACTCGTCCGTCGCCGGGGCGTTGCTGCTCGACGCCGGCCATGAGGTGATGGGCGCCACCATGAAGCTCTGGGGCGGCGAGAGCGACACCGGGTGCTGCTCGGTCGCCGACGTCGACGACGCCCGCCGCGTCGCCCAGCAGCTCGACATCGACCACCTCGTGTTCAACTTCAGCGACGACTTCGATGAGCACGTCGTCCAGCCGTACGTCGCCGCGCACCGGGACGGGACGACCCCGAACCCGTGCATCGAGTGCAACCGCCACCTCAAGTTCCATCGGCTGAGCGAGCGCGCCGATCTGCTCGGCTTCGACGCCGTCGCCACGGGTCACCACGCGCGCATCGCCATCGTCGACGGCCGCTGGTACGTGCATCGCGGGGCCGACAGCGCCAAGGATCAGAGCTACGTCGTGCACGTGCTCCCGCAGCGCGAGCTGGCCCGCACCCTGTTCCCCGTCGGCGCGATGACGAAGACCGAGGTGCGTGAGCGGGCCGGCGCGCTGGGGTTGCGCACCGCGACGAAGCCCGACAGCCAGGACGTCTGCTTCATCACCAACAGCGGCGGACGCACCGCGTTCCTGGGCTCGCGGATCCCGTTGCGCCCGGCGCGAGTCGTGGACATGTCCGGCAACGCGGTCGGCTCCGTCGATTCGATCGAGATGGTGACGCTCGGGCAGCGGCGCGGCATCGGCCTGCCCGGTGGTGGTCCGAAGCGGTACGTGGTCGACGTCGACCACGCCGCGGCGACCGTCGTCGTCGGGCCGGAGTCAGCGCTCGACCGCGACGTGCAGCGGATCACGAGACCGGTCTGGGCGCACGAGCCGATCCGCGGTGATGTCCTGGTGCAGTGCAGCGCGCACGGCACGCCGGCGCCTGCGCGGCTCGTCGGCGACGAGGTCAGGTGGGAGGCCCCGCAACGCGCCGTCGCGGCGGGCCAGAGCATCGTGTTCTACGACCGCACGAACACCTACGTGCTCGGCGGCGCCCTCGCCGGCTGAGCGACGGCTCAGGTCACCGGCAGGTTGCGCGCCTTCGCGGCCGCGAGCGCCCGTCCCGGCCGCGTCGGGGCGACGAGGAACGAACGGGCGTGGATCGCTCGACCGACGGCGTCGGAGCGGGTGGCCGCGAACGCGACCTTCACCGACTCGTCCACGCCGATGTCGATGGCGTGGCCCGCGGCAGGGCCGGTGAGGTCGGCGGCCTGCGTGTCCGCCAGGGCGAGGCCGAGGCGGGCCAGCTGGTTGCGCTGGACGAGCAGCGTCTCCGCCAGCACGAGGTGGTCGTGGATGACGACCCCCGCCGGCACCACCACCAGCCAGCGTCGCGACAGCCGGTGGCAGCGCGTCGCCAGCGGTCGCGCCGCGGCCGCGGCGATGCCCGTGAGCACGACGCCGAGCGGCCACCGCTGGCTGGCCAGCAGGAGCACCCCGGCGGTGAGGGCCGCGGCCCACAGCGTCCAGGACACGACGACCGGCACGAGGTAGGCGATGGGCGGGCGCAGCGGGTAGCGGTCCTCGTCGCCGTAGGCCGACGCCTGGGCGAACGCCTCGCCCACCTCACCACCACCGATGACTAGGGTGTTCACCGCGGCGACGGCGAGGAAGGCGACGCCGCGGGCGGCTCCCGCCCCGGCGACCAACGCGACGACGGCGGCGACCACGGCCAATGGTGCTGCCATCCGCGCGACGGTGATGCTCACGCTGGACGGCACGACCAACCCGACGAGCGCGATCCCGAACACCGCGAACGTCGCGACCTGGACGACCACCGCGGCGACCCCGGCGCGCCCATCGAGCGCGTGGCCGATGGCGAACCAGCCGGTGACGCCGACCAGCAACCACAGCGCCCGGCTGAGCCAGACCACGGCGCGGCTGCTCATGCGGGTCGGTCGTCGATGGAAGGCGAATTTGTCGAACCGCTCGGCACCCGGTCAACGTATCGGCTTCACCCCAGCCCGCTTCGTACCCCGCGAGGCCGGCATGACAGCATGTGTGTGCGATCGCAAGGAGGGAGACAAGGTGCATCGTGTGCAACTGCCGAGTGGCATCGCCACCGGTATCGGCAGTCTCCCGCATCGGGACCCGACGGAGGCCGCGCAGTTCAGCCTCCGTGCGCTCGAGCTGCCCGCGATCCCTACGTTGCCGAGGTGGTCGCCCGCCGAGGGGATGATCGTCCAGGCGATGGTCGGCATCAGGGGCATCACGGTCGGCCAGTACGGCAGCATCGCGGTCGACATCCACCGCATCGACCCGATGGCCGATGTCCGCACGGACCTCAACCATGATGCGTTCGGCGGCTTCCGCGCCTTCCTCGACGCGGCGAAGGGTCGCACCGGCCCGGTGAAGTGGCAGTTCGTCGGACCCGTCACCCTCGGGATGGCGATGCTGCGCGCCGGCGTGCCGTTGCACAACGCGTTCGAGGCCGCGGTGCGCGCCGTGCGTGGGCACGTGCAGAACCTGCTCGACGAGGTGGCCGCGGCGCTGCCCGGCTGCCAGCAGATCGTGTTCATCGACGAGCCGTCGCTCGGCGAGCTGATGCAGCCCGGCTTCCCGATCGCGCCCGACACGGCGATCGATCTCGTGTCCGGTGCACTTGCCGCGATCGAGCCATCGGCCGTCGCCGGCCTCCACGTGTGCGCCGAAGCCGACGTGGCGTCGCTGCTCGCCTCCGGCCCGGGCGTTCTGTCGGTGCCGGTGCGCGCCTCGCTCGCCGACTCCGCCGGCTACCTGATCCGCTTCCTGGAGGCGGGCGGCTGGATCGCGTGGGGCGTCGTGTCGACCAACGGTCCGATCGTCACCTCGGTGGAGCGGCCGTGGCGACACCTCAGCGAACTGTGGTGCAAGCTCGTCGAGCACGGCGCCGACCCGGCGATGCTGCGTCGGCAGAGCATCGTCACCCCGGAGTGCGGTCTCGGTCTGCACACGCCTGCCGTCGCCGAGCGGATCCACCGCCTCACCGCGGAGGTCGGTCGACGGGTCAGCGACCAGGCGGTCGCCACGCGGTTCGTGCTCGGCGCCTGATCGCCGTTCCGCCCGCGCCCGGCCGCGCGATCCCGTGACCGATCGCGGAGACGCACCCTGGCGTCGGATGACGCTCCTCGGCGGCGCGGGTGCGACTGCCTAGGATCTCGCCCATGTCCGACTTCGGCGATCTCACCGAGCCGCGCCCACCGATCGGGCCGCCGCCTCCACCCCCTCCTCCCGGCTTCTCCGCCTCGGCCCCCGGCGGGTTCGCTGGCGTGCAGCCACCACCGCCGCCGTACGCCCCGCCGGGCGCCCCTTCGCCGTACGGGCCGCGCAGCGAGTTCGGGATGCAGCAGTACGCGACCATGCGGGTGCCCCGTCCGCCCGTGACGGTCGGGGCGGTGCTGCTGCTGTTCGGCGGCGCGATGGTCGCCCTCGGCTCGGCCCTGAACTGGTTCTCGATCGCCGGCGAGAGCTTCACCGGCTTCACCCGGGGCGCCGGCGACGACGTCAAGGACGGCCCGTTCTTCCTCACCTTCGGTCTGGTGCTGCTCGGCTTCGGGATCGCGCTGCTCTCCGCGAGGAAGATCCTGGCGGTGACGATCCTCGCGATCGTCGTGGCGGCGATGACCGTCCTCTTCGCGTTCGCCGACCTCGGCTCGCTCTCCGACAGCAAGAAGGCGGCCGACGCGTTCGGCATCGACTTCTCCACCGGTCCGGGCTTGTACCTGTGCGTCTTCGGCGGTCTCGTTGCGCTCGCCGGGGCGATCGCGGCGACGGCGAAACGGCGGCGATGACCGACGCGGGCGCGCCGGAACGTGCCGACGAGCTGCGCCGGCTGATCGAGTACCACAACGAGCGGTACTACGCGGACGACGCTCCGGAGATCAGCGACGCGGACTACGACGCGCTGATGCGCGAGCTGCGCGTCCTGGAGGATGCCCACCCCGAACTGATCACCGCCGACTCGCCCACCCGCCAGGTCGGCGCGGGTGCGCTGTCCGCCGCGTTCGCGCCAGTGACGCACCGGGTGCCGATGACGAGCCTCGACAACTCGATGGACGTCTCCGAGCTCACCGCGTGGGGGGACCGCGTCGCCCGCGGCCTGGGCACCGCTGCGGCCGGCTTCGTCTGCGAGCTGAAGATCGACGGGCTGGCGATGAGCCTGCGCTACGAGCACGGCCGGTTCGTGCAGGCCGCGACCCGCGGGGACGGACGCGTCGGCGAGGACGTCACTGCCAACGTCGCGACGATCGGCGCGCTGCCCAAACGGCTGAGGAAGGGTGCTCCCGAGGTGCTCGAGGTGCGCGGCGAGGTCTACATGCCGATCACCAGCTTCGATGCCCTCAACGAACGCGTCGAGGCGCTCGGCCAGCCTCGCTTCGCCAACCCGCGCAACGCCGCGGCGGGCAGCCTGCGCCAGAAGAACCCGGCGATCACCGCGGAGCGCGAGCTCAGCTTCTGGAGCTACCAGCTCGGTGAGGTGGTCGGCGGCCCGGACTTCACGAGCCACCACGAGACGCTCCAGTTCCTCGCCGAGATGGGCTTCCCGGTCAACCCGGAGATCCGCGAGGTGCAGGATCTGACCACCGTGTACGACTACTGCGCGCAGTGGCAGGAGCACCGCCACGACCTCGGGTACGAGATCGACGGGGTGGTGATCAAGGTCGACGACCTCGCCCAGCGCGAGCTGCTCGGTTTCACCTCGCGGGCACCGCGGTGGGCCATCGCGTTCAAGTTCCCGCCGGAGGAGCGCACGACGCTGCTGCGCGACATCCAGATCTCGGTCGGACGCACCGGGCGGACGACGCCGTTCGCGGTCCTCGAACCGGTGTTCGTCGGCGGGAGCACGGTGCAGATGGCCACGTTGCACAACGAGGACCAGGTCCGCGCCAAGGACGTGCGTCCCGGGGACACGGTGATCGTGCACAAGGCCGGCGACGTGATCCCCGAGGTCGTCGGCCCGATCCTGTCGTTGCGTCCCGAGGGCAGCGAGCCGTGGCAGTTCCCCAAGCTGTGCCCGTGCCCGCTGCGCACCGAGCTCGTGCGCGTTCCGGGGGAGGCCGACACCCGTTGCGTGGAGCCGGCGTGCCCGTTCCAGCGCGACCAGCGGATCATCTACTTCGCGTCACGTGGCGCGATGGACATCGAGGGGCTCGGCGAGCGCACCGTGTTCCAGCTCAGCGACGCCGGCCTCGTCGTCGATCCGGCCGACATCTACTCGCTCACCGCGGCGCAGCTGCTCGGCCTCGAAGGGTTCGCCAAGATCAGCGCCGACAAGCTGCTCGCGGCCATCGAGGGCTCCAAGGAGCGTCCACTGCCGCGGTTGCTGACCGCCCTCGGCGTGAAGGGTCTCGGCCCGTCGGCGAGCGACGCCCTCAGCCGCAAGTTCGGGTCGCTGGACGCCATCCTCGCCGCCAACGAGGCGGCGCTGGCGACGACCGACGGCGTCGGACCGACGATCGCCGCCTCGATCGTGCGCTGGTACGCGATCGACGTCAACCAGCGGTTCGTCGACAAGTTGCGTGACGCGGGCGTGGACTTCGGGCGGGTCGAGATCAGTCACGTGTCGCCGACGCTCGCGGGACGCGCGGTCGTCGTCACCGGCACGCTGTCGCGCTACTCCCGCGAGGAAGCCGAAGCGGCGATCAAGGATCGCGGCGGCAAGAGCCCCGGCAGCGTCAGCGCCAAGACCTACGCCGTCGTCGTCGGCGCGGAACCGGGGGCGAGCAAGCTCACCAAGGCGACGTCGCTCGGCGTGCCGATCCTCGGTGAAGACGCCTTCGAGCAGCTCCTCGTGACGGGTGAGCTGCCGCCGGTGGCCGAGGAACCGGACGCACCGGCCGACGGCTGAGCTCCCGCCGGCTCGGCAGCGTCTACCGGGCGACCTGCTGACCGCCGTCGTCGGAGGAGTCGTCGTCCTCGCTGAAGAAGTCGTCGCCGAACGAACCGAAGTAGGACCAGAACGCGGAGATCCGGGACTCGTCACTGCGCGCGCTCGCCAGGCGCCGCACGGTGGAGCTCAGACTGGACATGGATGCAACGGTGCCACGTTCGGGGTCAGGATCCAACCATCGGGCCATCGAATGGGCCGAACGGACCAAGCCCTAGACACGATGTGTGGGCCATGACGTGTAGGCCGTGATGTGGGGGCCGTGCGCGTGTCGTTGAGAGACTGGCCGAGTGACGGTGGCGCGGGCGATCGTACTCGTGCTCGCCGGCATCGGCGGAGGGTTGACCGGCAGCATTGCGGGGCTCGCCTCGATCGTGACCTACCCGGTCCTCCTCGCCGCAGGTCTCCCACCCATCACCGCCAACGTCACCAACACCGTTGCGCTGGTCTGCAGCAGCGTCGGATCGGTGCACGGATCACGCCCGGAGCTGCGTGGCCAGGGCGAGCGCATCCGTCGCCTGGCCATCGCCGGTGTCGTCGGAGGGGCCGCCGGCGGTGCCCTCCTCCTGGTCACCCCCGCCGGCTCGTTCGCGCGGGTCGTGCCGTGGTTGATCGCCCTGGCCGCGATCGCGATGCTGTTCCGCCGGCGGCTCGTCGACGAAGTGGTGGATCCCGACCAGCACCAGATCGGTCCCGGGCTGATGGCAGCGGTCGCCGCGGTCGGCATCTACGGCGGCTACTTCGGCGCTGGTGCGGGCGTGATGCTGCTCGCGCTCCTGCTGCACACGATGCGCGACACCATGCCGCGGGCCAACGCCGCCAAGAACGTCGTGCTCGGCTGTGCCAACGCCGTCGCTGCCGTGGCGTTCGTGTTCTTCGGCGACGTGCGCTGGGCCTCCGCCGCGCCGTTGGGGGTGGGCCTGTTGATCGGCGGCCGCATCGGTCCGATCGTCGTGCGCCGTGCCCCGGTCGGCCCACTGCGAACCGTCATCGCCGTCGCCGGCCTGGGTCTCGCGCTCAAGCTGGCGATCGACGCGTACCGCTGAGACGGCCGCCCCGCGTCACGGTGCAGGGCGTTCAGGCGCTCTGGCGGAACGTCTGACGATACGCGTGGGGCGAGACGCCGGTGCGGCGCACGAAGTGTTCGCGCAACGCCGACGCCGTGGAGAACCCGCAGGCCACGGCGACCAGCTCGACGGACTGGTCGGAGGTCTCCAGCATGCGCTGCGCGTGGACGACGCGCTGGTTGAGCAGCCACTGCAGCGGCGTCGTGCCGGTCGTGGCGCGGAACCGACGCGCGAACGTGCGCGGTGACTGCTGCGCCCGTCGCGCCAGGGACTCGACGGTGTGCTCGTGGTCGAGGTGCTCGGTGGCCCAGGCGAGGGTGGCCGCGAGCGTGTCGTCCGCGCAGCTGGTGACCATCGGCGTCTCCACGTACTGCGCCTGGCCGCCTTCGCGGTGCGGCGGGATGACCATCCGGCGGGCGACGATGTTGGCCACCTCGGCACCATGGTCCGAGCGCAGCAGGTTCAGGCAGAGGTCGATCGCGGCCGCGGTGCCGGCCGAGGTGAACACCGTGCCGTCCTGCACGTACAGCACCGACGACTGCAGCTCGACGAGTGGGTACATCCGGCTGAACTCGTTCGTGTACATCCAGTGCGTCGTCGCGCAGCGACCGTCGAGGAGCCCTGCGGCCGCGAGCACGAACGCGCCCGAGCACAGCGAGACGATCCGCGCGCCGCGCCGGTGCGCTCGGCGGATCTCGCCGAGCACGTGCTCGTCCGGGCGCTGGTCGTTCGGCAGGCCCCAGCCCGGCACGACGATCGTGTCGGCGCGCCGCAACGTCGACAGCGCCGCCGTCTTGGCCAGCTCGAAGCCGAACGGCGTGAGCAGTGGATCGCCGTTGCCGGCGACGAGGCGGACGTCGTAGCTCGGCACGCCCATCTCCGTGCGGTCGGTGCCGAACACCTCGAACGGCACCGCCAGCTCGAACAGCGCCACGGGACTGAACGCCAGGACTGCCACCATGTGGCGCCGAGCGGACGCGGAGGTCATGGCAGGAATCTACACCGTGGCAGAGTTCCTGACAATGGCAGGAAACCGGTGAGGGCCGTCCTTCCTGCCACTGGCGGCACGGTCAGCCGGAGCGCAGAGTGATCGGGCACACCACGTCAGGTGGCGAGAACGACGGAGACGACGATGTTCGACGTGTACTGCAGCGGTCACGGATCCAGGGTGTTGATGGGCATGGACTCGGTGCGGCGCCTGCGCAACACCGCGCACGGACCGGAAGTGGAGTGGCGTTGCTCGTGCGGCACGACCGGCACGTGGCAGCCGCACCGCGGCGCCGGCAGCGCCGCGAAGGTGCACTGACCCGAGCGCGGATTCGGCCCGCCCGAGCGGACCCGACTCAGAAGACCGTGAACGACCACTGGAACGATCGAGCCTCGTTGCGGGACTCGATCAGCTTCCAGTAGACGACGGCCACGGTGTGCTGGCCCTCGGTGAGCGATTCGATCGGGGCGCCCTTGACGGGCAGGAACGTGAGGGTGGCGTTGCCCTCCTCGTACACCGTGGTCAGCGCGATGCCCACCTGCTGTCCGTTCGGGACGCCGCTCTGCAGGTCGGCCTGGGTGACGGTCTTCAGCTCGACGCCGTCGACGATCAGCACCCCGGTGTAGCCGGCAGCGAGGTCGACGAAGATCCGCGACTGCTTGGGGACGTTGGTCGCGTCGGGGATCGGCTCGACGTTCTCGACGAGCGCGGGGAGCTTCTCGGCGGCCCTGCCGGTGACACCGCGCACGACGCCCATCGCCGCGAGCATGACGCCGGCAGCGATGATGAAGCTGCAGACGAGCAGCTTGAGCCTGGCCGGACGGCGCGGACGCTTCACTCGGCCATTCTCCCGCGAGGGCGCCCGAATCCCACCCGCGCGACCGTCGGTGTCATGGGGCGGGTAGCTTCGGAGTCGCCAT
>JAODBQ010000097.1 GCA_025464045.1 Ilumatobacteraceae bacterium | reverse complement strand
CCGCGAGCTCAGCGGCTTCGACGACGCGGTGGACCGCCTCGAAGGGTTCGGCCTCGACCGCGGCGCACAGCTGCGGCCACTCGTCGAGCTGGCGACGCAGCACGGCGTCGGGCACCCGCGCCGCGCGCGAGCGGTTGCGGCGTCGCACCTCAGCCGCCTGCACGTCGAACAGCAGCGCGATGCACGAGACGCCGAGCGTGGCGGCGAGGTCGCGCCAGCGGGCGCGCCGAACAGCGTCGTTGCCGAGCGTGTCGATCACCGTCGTCAGCCCTCGGCGCAGCCGCGCGGCCACCGCCAGATCGAGGAGCGCGAACGCATCCGCCGAGGCGCGCAGGTCGTGCTCGCCCTCGCCGACCAGCGCGCGCAACGCATCCGCGGACACGACGTGCGACGCGAGGTGCCGCGCGGCCCACGTCGACTTGCCGGCCCCGGCTGGGCCGACGAGCACCACGAGGCACGGCGACGGCAGTTCGAGCACGGTGTCAGCATGGTCCGTGGACGCGCCTGGTTGCGGCCTCCGCCGCGTCGGTGCGGAACAGCGCTGGGCTAGCGTGCGCCCGCATGGGATCCACCTCGACGATCCTCATCCTGACGCTCGTCGGAGTCGCGCTGGTCCTCGTCATCACGTTCGTCTCGCTGCGCAAGGCCGGTGCCTTCGGCATGTCGCGAGCGAAGGAGGTGCAGGCGGTTCAGCTGATGCAGACAGGCCGCAAGGCGCGGGCGATGATCATGGGGGTCCAGCCGACCGGCATGGTGGTCAACAACATCAACATCCAGTGCATCGTCACGTTCCGACTCGAGCCGCTGGATGGAAGCACACCGTTCGACGCGCAGAAGAAGATGCTCGTCTCCCAGACCGCGATGCCGCGGATCGGTGAGACGTGGCCGAGCTGGTTCGACCCGAGCGACCAGTTCCAGTTCGCGGTCGGTCAGCCGACGGCGATCACTCCCGATCAGGTCGGGCTGTTCCGCGAGTTCGGCATCCCCCATCCGCTGGACCGACCGCTGTCGTGAGCCCGTCGCACGATTGCCCGTCGCCAACGCCGCGGTGACAGGCTCGGGACGTCCGCGCGACGAGGGGGTCAGCCGATGACAGCCGAGACGATCAACACAGCCGAGACGATCACGTCGAGCGTGGAGGGACCGCTGGCGATCGTCACGATCGACCGCGATCGCCACCTCAACGCGTTCACCTTCGCGATGATCCGGGCGATCCGCGCCGCCGTCGACGCGGCGGCCGCGAACCCCGCGGTGCGGGCTATCGTGATCACAGGCAACGGTCGGGCGTTCAGAGCCGGCCTGGACATGGAGGACCTCGGGCGCTCCTCGCGCGGGGAGACCGAGTCCTCGCCCGGTCCGAGCCACGAGCTGCCAGCGCTGTTCAGCTTCCTGCTCGACGTCCCCAAGCCGGTGATCGCCGCGGTCAACGGCGTCGCCGCCGGGGGCGGCTTGGTCCTGGCGATGATGTGCGACCTGCGCTTCGTGTCCGCGGACGCGTCGTTCACGACCGCGTTCGGCAAGCGCGGCCTGATCGCCGAGCACGGCACGGCGTGGCTGCTGCCGCGTCTGATGGGCACGAGCCGGGCACTCGACGTGCTGTGGAGCGCACGCCGGTTCGGCGCCGACGAGGCGTTCCGGCTCGGGTTCGCCGACCGCGTGCTGCCGGCCGAACGGCTGCTCGACGAGGTGCGCGAGTACGTGGCCGACATGGCCGCGTCGGTCGCACCACGATCGATCGCAACCATGAAGCGCCAGGTGTACGCCGGGCTGAGCCAGACGATCGCCGAGTCATGCGACGAAGCGGACGCAGTGATGAAGGCGTCGCTCGACCACCCCGACCTCGTCGAGGGCGTCGCCTCGTTCGTCGAGCGCCGTCCGCCGCAGTTCGCGCCGATCGGCGTCGACGACCCGCGGCCGTCGTCGAACACGAGCGTCGAGCGTGGAGACGCCTCGTGAGCGCGCCGACCTACCAGCACATCCGCCTCGACGTCGACGGACCGGTCGCCCGGCTGACGATGAACCGCCCGGAGCGGATGAACTCGATGACCAACCTGATGGTCAAGGAGACGACCCAAGCCCTCGCCCGCGTGGCGGAGATGGCGAGCGTGCGTGTCCTCGTCCTCACCGGGGCGGGCAAGGCGTTCTGCCCTGGCGCCGACCTGCAAGGCATCACCTCTGGCAGCGGATCGGATGCGGTGCTCACCCCCGAGGACTTCCGTGCGCCGGTGCTGCTGCGCGAGATGCCGGCCGTCACCGTCGCCGTCGTCAACGGCGCGTGCGCGGGCGCCGGCTTCGGTTGGGCGTGCGGATGCGACCTGCGCGTGGCCACCCGCTCGGCGAAGTTCAACTCTGCGTTCCTCGACGTCGGTGTGGCGGGCGACATGGCGGGGCCGTGGACGTTGGCTCGCCTCGTCGGCGCCAGCAAGGCCCGCGAGCTGTACTTCATCCCGGACAAGTTCAGCGCCGACGAAGCGCAGCGGATCGGGCTCGTCGCCCGCGTCTTCGACGACGACGTCTTCGCCGAGGAGGCCGAGAAGGTCGTCAACCGCCTCGCCAACGCCTCCCCCGCCGGTCTGCGCACGATGAAGGCCAACTTCACCGACTCGGAGCAGATCTCCCTCGCCGAGTTCTCCAAGCTCGAGAGCGAGCGGCACATGGAGCTGTTCAAGAACCCCGACACGCGTGAGGCGTTCGCCGCCAAGGTCGAGAAGCGGGCACCGAAGTGGCAGAGCTGACCGGGGCGCTGCCGGCGATCACCAGCGATCTCGACCAGGCGGAGCGCGACCTGCGCGAGCACGGCCTGTGCATGGTCAGCGGTGTGCTCGACGCGGCGACGCTGTCCACGGTGCACGACGAGCTGTACAAGGCCGCGGCGTCCGACCGCGCCCGTGGCCGGGAGCAGAAGTTCGGTCTCGACTACGAGCACGACGACACGAACCAGCGGGTGTGGAACGTGCTCAGTCGCAACCCGGTGTTCGTCGATCTGGCCGAGCACCCGGCGGCGCTGCGGCTCGTTCGCGCGACGATCGGGTGGCCGGCGCTCCTGGGCAACCTGTCGGCCAACATCACCGGGCCGGGCGGCGGCGAGATGGTGCTCCACGCCGATCAGATCTTCGTGCCCGAGCCGTGGCCGGCCGAGCCGCAGGGCGTCAACGTCTCGTGGTGCGTCGACGACTTCACCGCCGACAACGGCGCCACGTGCGTCGTGCCGGGGAGCCACCTGCTGCACCGCGTGCCGCAGGCCGACGAGGACGTCGAAGCCGTGCCGCTCGTCGCCCCGGCGGGGACGATGGTCGTGTTCGAGAGCCGGCTGTGGCACCGCACCGGCTTCAACCGCACGACGGACCAGCGCCGTGCCGGGATCTTCGGCTGGTACACGAGGCCGATCTACCGGACCCAGGAGAACTGGTTCCTCGCGCTCGACCCGAGCATCCGCCAGTTCGCCTCGGAGGACCTGCTCGTCCTCCTCGGCTCCCAGGCTGTCGGCCTCGGCCTGGTCTACGGCGCCTCCCCGCCTGAGCCCCCGTACGACGACGCAGACGCCGGAGCCGAGGTCGGCCACACATCGGGCGCATCCGGTCTGGCGTCGAACCCACCGGGTCCTCACCGTGACGCGGCTTGGGGGGTGCGGGGTGACGCGCCGTAACCTCGCGGGGTGACCGTCGACGAGACACTGACGCTGGCCGGCGACTTCCCGGCAGCAACGGAGGAACGCTGGCGTGAGCTCGTGGCCAAGCTGCTCGCCAAGGGCGATGCTGCGCCGGACGCCGCCGCGTCGATCGCCAAGCTCACGTCGACCACCTACGACGGCATCGCCGTGCGCCCGCTCTACAGCGTCGGTGACACGGCGATCGTGCCCGTCGCCGGGCGCGCCGGACCGTGGGAGATCCGGCAGCCGGTGCACCCCGACGGCGACGCCCGACTCGCGTTGGAGGAGCTGGAGAAGGGCGCGAGCGCACTGGCTGTCGACGTGCGCGACGAGCGTGGCCTCGACGCCGATCGCCTCGCCGTGATCCTCGACGGCGTGCTCCTCGAACTCGCCCCGATCGCCCTGCGCAGCGGCGCCCAGTGGGAGCCGCCGGCGCGTGCCCTGCTCGAGGTCTGGGCCCGCTCCGGCATCCCCGCCGACGAGCTCCGCGGTCTGCTCGGCGCCGACCCCCTCGGCGAGCACCTCGCCGGGACGATCGGCGACATCGACGCCCAGCTGGACGCGGTCGGCACGCTCGCCGCGCAGCTCCACGCCAGCCATCCGCACGTGCGCATCGTCGCCGTCGACGGCACTCGCCTCAACGACGCCGGCGCATCCGACGGCCAGGAGCTCGGGGGGGCGGTGGCGGCCGGGGTCGCCTACCTGCGGATCCTCGTCGATCACGGTGTGCCCCTGGCCGACGCGTTCGGGCAGATCGAGCTGCAGCTCGCGGCGACGGCGGAACAGTTCCCGACGATCGCCAAGCTGCGCGCCGTCCGTGCGCTCTGGGCGCGTGTCGCCGACGTGCTCGGCGTCCCCGACGCGGCCGCGCGGACGGCGATCCATGCCACCACGTCGCGCGCCATGCTCACCGCGTACGACCCGTGGGTGAACCTCCTGCGCACGACGGTGGCGTGCTTCGCGGCCGGCATCGCCGGCGCCGACTCGGTGACCGTGCTCCCGTTCGACGAGCTGATCGAGCGCTCCGACCGCGAGCTCGGGCGCCGGCTCGCGCGCAACACCCAATCGATCCTGGCCTTCGAATCCAACCTCGCCAGGGTCGCCGATCCCGCCGCCGGATCGAGCTTCGTCGAGGAGCTCACCGCCGACCTGGCCGCCGCCGCATGGTGCTGGTTCCAGGAGATCGAGGCCGCCGGCGGGTTCCGCAAGGCAACGGACAACGGGTTGATCGCCGGGCGGATCGCCGCCACGTGGGTCGCCCGCGTCGCCAACCTCGACACGCTGCGCGACCCGATCACCGGCGTCAGCGAGTTCCCGAACATCGACGAGCCGGTCCCCCGGCTGCGTCCGGTGGAGCAGCCCGAGGGGCTGCCCATCCACCGCTACGCCGAGCGGTTCGAGTCGTTGCGGCTCGCGGTCGACGCGGCACCCGAACGGCCGACGGTCTTCCTCGCCGCGATCGGCGCACCCGCGGCCACCACCGCACGCCTGACGTTCGCCAAGAACTTCTTCGAGGTGGCCGGCATCCGCACACTGCCCGGACCGAACACCACCGACGCCGCCCAGATCGCTGCGGCGGCCGCGGCGGCGGGGGCGACGACGGCGTGCCTGTGCTCGAGCGACCCGACCTATGCCGAGCACGCTGTCGGCGTCGTCGAGGCGCTGCGCGCGGTGGGGATCGAGCGGACCTACCTCGCCGGTCGACCACGTGACCAGATCGCCACGCTGGACGCGGCCGGCGTCACCGGCTACATCTACGGCGGGTGCGACGTGCACGGCACGCTCGCGACGCTGCTCGACGACCTGGGAGTCGCCCGATGACCACGATCCCGAACTTCGCCGAGGTGCCGTGGGAGCTCGCCGCGGCCGCGCCGCACGACGCCGGCGACGCGCCACCGTGGGAGACCCCGGAGGGGATCAGCGTGAAGAGCCGGCTCGGCCCGGACGACGTCGCGGACCTCGACTTCCTGCACACGTATCCCGGCATCGCCCCGTTCCTGCGTGGCCCGTACCCGACGATGTACGTCAACCAGCCGTGGACCGTGCGCCAGTACGCCGGCTTCTCCACGGCCGAGGAGTCGAACGCGTTCTACCGGCGCAACCTCGCCGCCGGCCAGAAGGGCCTGTCCGTCGCGTTCGACCTCGCGACCCACCGCGGCTACGACAGCGACCACCCGCGGGTGTCCGGCGACGTCGGCATGGCCGGTGTCGCGATCGACTCGATCCTCGACATGCGCCAGCTGTTCGACGGGATCCCGCTCGACCAGATGAGCGTGTCGATGACGATGAACGGCGCAGTGCTGCCGGTGATGGCGCTCTACGTGCTCGCCGCCGAGGAGCAGGGCGTCGCTCCGGCCAAGCTCGCCGGCACGATCCAGAACGACGTGCTCAAGGAGTTCATGGTCCGGAACACGTACATCTACC
>JAODBQ010000625.1 GCA_025464045.1 Ilumatobacteraceae bacterium | reverse complement strand
TGCGCCGGGGCGCCGCCGACGAGCTCGTCGGCGATCGCCGGGGCGAGGCCGAGTGCCACTGGATCAACGGTGAACGTGCGCACCTCGTCGTCCTCCAGCGCCAGCACGGTGGAGGTGCCCGTGGTGGTCAGCTCGTCGAGTCCGTTGCCGTGCACGACCCAGGCGCGGCGGGAGCCGTGCAGCCGGAGCGACGCGAGCATCCGCTCGGCGACTGCGGGGTTGGCCACACCGATCAGCTGGCGGCGCACCCGACCGGGGTTGGCCATCGGTCCGAGCAGGTTGAACACGGTCGGGATGCCGATCTCGCGCCGGCTCGGCGCGGCGAAGCGGAAGGAGGGGTGGTAGCGCGGCGCAAGGCAGAAGCCCATGCCGGCCTGGTCGATGCAGGCCAGCACCCCTTCCGGGCCCAGCTCGATCGCCACGCCGAGCGCTTCGAGCACGTCCGCCGTGCCGCACTGCGAGGAGGCTCCCCGAGCGCCGTGCTTGCAGACCGGCACCCCTGCACCGGCCACGACGATGGCGGCCATGGTGCTGACGTTGATCGAGTGGCTGCGATCGCCGCCGGTCCCGACGATGTCGATCGCGGTCGCGAGCTGCTCCTCGGACAGGGGAACGATCGTCGCCTGCTCCAGCACCGCGTCGAGCAGGCCGGAGACCTCCTCGGGCGTCTCCCCCTTCGATCGCAGTGCCACCACGAAGCCGACCAGCTGGGCGGCGGTTGCGTGGCCGCCGAGGATGGTGCGCATCGCAGCACGCGCCTGGTCGGCCGTGAGGTTGCGGTGCTCCACCAACTCGGTCAGCAGCGCGGGCCAGCCGCCGTGGTCGTCCAGCGTGTCCATGGCCGCTCAGACTAGGCAGCGGACCCTGGAGCGGGAGGGAGCGGTTATGCGGTGCGGCGACGCTGGCGGATCAACCGCCGTCGCTCGCGTTCCGTGGCACCACCCCACACGCCTTGCTTCTCGCGCACCTGCAGCGCGAATTCCAGGCACGCGACCCGCACGCTGCAATCCGCGCAGACAGCTTTTGCGTCGAGCGCGTCATCATCGTCGTCGGGATAGAAGATGCTGGGCTCGAGCCCCCTGCATGCTCCCAACTCCCGCCACTTGAGCTCTTTCGCTGCCACGACCTCTCGCCCCCGGTGTTGTTCCGGCGCCCGGGAAGTTCCCGGAGCGCAATCCCGAATCTAGGTTCGTCCGGAACTGCTCCGCCAGGGGCAAAGAGGGGAATTTCGTTGCGGGTGGATGTCGTCTGCGTGCGCTGTCGCGGCTGGTGAGACCCTCCGCGGACCACGGATCAGCCGCGGAGATCGCCGAGCAGCTCGGCGATCGATTCGGTGGGGATCGCTGTTTCCCATGGATATTCGGGGTGGTCGACGGCGATTGTCGCGCCGCGCCCGAACGCGTCGATCTCTTCGGCGGTGAGCTCGAAACCGATGTAGTGCACCGCCGCGGTGATGTGCTCACGGGTGAGTTGCGATGCGTGCCGGGCATCCGGTGCGCAGCGCACCACGCCGCCGCCGTCGAGGTGCAGCACGACCGCGCGCTCGATGCCGACGAGCTTGGGCAACCACTCGCGCACCTCCTCGTCGTTGGTCAGTTCGATGAACAACGTGGCCCGCAGCGCGCCCGGCTCGGGAACGAGCGGGTTGTACGTGTCGAGCTCCTCCTGGATCGCCGCGTCGGTCGTCAACCGCTCGACCCGCGCCATCTCCTGGATCTGGAAGCGGATCGTGTCGCGGTTCTCGAACACGACGGTGACCACTGGGCCGATCGGGAGACGTCGACGCTGCTTCAGCGCGGTGACCCGACTGCGGAACTCGTCGCGTTCGCGTTCGTAGGCGCGGCTGTCGGCGATGTCGGCGAGCGTGAGCCGCCGGGGAGCGGTGCTCATCTGGGTTCCTCCTCTGGGATGCCGTAGGCCCGTGCGAGCACCTGCAACGGGTGGCGGGCGACGGCACCGGTCTGTTCGGCGATGGCGGTGTTGGCGAGGTGGCAGTCGCCGACCACGACCTCGCTGCCGGCCCGGCGGATCTCGTCGCCGAGCTTGCGCCCGATCGCGATGCTGATGTCCTCGTTGACGGCGCGCAGGCCCCACATCCCGTCGATCCCACTGCACTGCTGGGCGAGCTTGATCCTGGCGCCGGTGAGCTTGAGCAGGTCACGGCTCTTCAACCCGGCGTTCTGGGCCTTGAGGTGGCACGGCGTGTGATACGTGATCGTGGCCGGGATCTCGCCCTCGAACGTCGTGTCGAGTGCGCTGTCCTCACCCTTGTGCACCTTCATCAGGTATTCGGCGGCGTCGTAGGTGTTCGCCGCGACCAGGTCCGCGTCGGGTCCCGGGGCGTACGACCGGTAGTCCTGCTTGAGCACGTATCCGCAGGTCGGCTGGGGGACGACGATGTCGCGACCGCTGCGGACCGTTGCCGCCAGCGCGGCGACGTTCTTGCGGGCGACGTCGGCGAACTTCTTCGCGTCGCCGCTGTGCAACCACGGCGCACCGCAGCAGCCGACGCCGGCGGTGAGCTCGCACTCGATCCCGTTGCGCTCGTAGACCTTGACGAGGTCCTGCCCGACGGCCGGGTTCTGGTACTCGACGAGGCAGGTGGGGAACAACGCCACGCGGCCCTGGCGGTTGGTCAGGCGAATCCTCGGCCGCTTGACGAACCAGCTGGAGAAGCGCTGGCGGGCGTACGGCGGCAGCAGGCGCACGGCCGACACGCCCGTGACGACGGCGACGACCTTGCGCACCACGGATCCGGCCGGGGCGGTGACGACCTTGTTGGCGAGTGGGGCGAAGCGGCTGGCGGCCTTGCCGACCACGTCGGTGCGGGCCATCACCGCCGTCGTGGCCCGTTCGCGGGCGCCCAGGTGGTGCGCCTCGTGGCGCATCGCGTCGGCACGCAGCATCAGCCGCGGGAAGTCGATCGCCCACTCGTGCTGACCGGGGGTGTACGGGCAGTTGACGTAGCACAGCTTGCACTGGAAGCACTCGTCGACGACCCGGTCCTGCTGAGCAGGCGTGAGGCGCCCTGCATCCTGGTCGTCGTGGCGGTCGATCATCTCGAACAGCGACGGGAACGACGTGCAGAACTTGAAGCACAGCCGGCAGCCGTGGCAGAGGTCGTAGACCCGGGTCATCTCGCTGCGGACATCCGCCTCGTCGAGGTACTGCGGGTGGAAGGGGTCATAGGTCGTGGTCATCCTGGTGAGATCATCCCCCGCCGCGCCCGCAGCGTGGCAGCCGTGAGGCATGCGCGTTCAGGTGATCGTTCAGCTGATGGACTCGAGGCCCTGCTGGAAGCGACCGGCATGGCTCTTCTCGGCGCGGGCCAACGTCTCGAACCACTCGGCGATCTCGGTGAGACCTTCGTCGCGAGCCGTCTTCGAGAAGCCCGGATACATCTGCGTGTACTCGTACGTCTCGCCGGCGACGGCGGACCGGAAGTTGTCCTCCGTGTCGCCGATCGGCTCTCCGGTGGCCGGATCCCCAACCTGCGCGAGGTACTCGAGGTGCCCGTGCGCGTGGCCGGTCTCGCCCTCCGCGACGGAGCGGAACAGCGCGGCGGAGTCGGGGTAGCCCTCGACGTCGGCCTTCTGGGCGAACCACAGGTAGCGGCGGTTGGCCTGGCTCTCGCCGGCGAACGCCTCCTTGAGGTTCTGGTGGGTCTTGGTGCCTTCGAGGCTCATCTTCGTGCTCCTCGGGGTCGGCGGGTCGGTGGCGGGGTTCGGGGCTGGGAACGATCAGCTGCGGGGGCCGGCCGAACAGGCGGCGCAGGCGCCGGAGAAGACGACGGTGGCGCCGCTG
>JAODBQ010000614.1 GCA_025464045.1 Ilumatobacteraceae bacterium | reverse complement strand
CGTCCCGAGTGGGAGGATTGGTGTCGGTGCTCACTTGTATTATAGTTGTCTACATGAGGGCGCCGACGCAAGCACTTCCGGCCGGCACCACGTCCACTCGCCAGAGCACCCAGGGGGCACCCAGATGAGCGTCAGCGCAGGAACTCCGATCGAGCTCGTCGAGGGTGTCTACGCCACCCTGGTCGAGCGGGCCAACGCCGGGCGCGCCCGGTTCGGGCGTCCGTTGACGCTCACCGAGAAGATCCTCCTCAACCACCTCGACGACGCGTCGGCCGACATCGAGCGCGGCGGCACGTACAACGACTTCCGTCCCGACCGCGTGGCCATGCAGGACGCGACTGCGCAGATGGCGCTGCTCCAGTTCATGACGGCCGGGCTACCGACCACCGCGGTGCCCTCCACCGTCCACTGCGACCACCTCATCCTCGCCAAGGTCGGGGCGAAGATCGACCTCGGCGTGGCCATCGACACGAACAAGGAGGTCTACGACTTCCTGCGCACCGTCAGCGCCAAGTACGACATCGGCTTCTGGGGTCCCGACAGCGGGATCATCCACCAGGTCGTGCTGGAGCACTACGCGTTCCCCGGCGGGATGATGATCGGCACCGACAGCCACACGCCCAACGCCGGCGGGCTGGGCATGGTCGCCATCGGCGTCGGCGGTGCCGACGCGGTGGACGTGATGACCGGCTTCCCGTTCAACGTCCGCTGGCCGAAGGTGATCGGCGTCAAGCTCACCGGCGAGCTGAGCGGCTGGTCGAGCCCGAAGGACGTGATCCTCGAGGTCGCCCGCGTGCTCACCGTCGAGGGCGGTACGGGCGCGATCATCGAGTACTTCGGGCCGGGCGCGGACAGCATCTCCGCGACCGGCAAGGCGACCATCTGCAACATGGGCGCCGAGATCGGCGCCACCTGCAGCCTGTTCCCCTACGACCACAACATGTCGATGTACCTCAAGGCCACCGGCCGCGAGAGCATCGCCGATGCGGCCGACGAGGTCGCCGACGAGTTGCGCCCCGACGACGGCGCGTCGTACGACCAGGTGATCGAGATCGACCTGAACGAGCTCAAGCCGCTCATCAACGGACCGCACTCGCCCGACCGCGCCCACCGCATCGGCAAGAACGTCGGGGAGGAGGCCCTCGCCAACGGCTGGCCGCTGGAGATCTCCGCGGCGCTCATCGGCTCGTGCACCAACTCCTAGTACGAGGACATCACCCGCGCCGCGTCGGTCGCCCGCCAGGCGTCGGCCCGCGGCTTGCGGGTCAAGACCGACCTGCTCGTCTCGCCGGGCTCGGAGCAGATCCGGGCGACGATCGAGCGCGACGGGCTGATGGCCGATCTCGAAGCGATCGGTGCCACCGTGCTCGCCAACGCGTGCGGTCCGTGCATCGGTCAGTGGGAGCGCTCGAAGGAGATCACGGATCACGCGAACACGATCGTCAACTCGTTCAACCGCAACTTCCCCAAGCGCAACGACGGCTCGGCGAACACCCTCAGCTTCGTCACGAGCCCCGACACCGTGATCGCCCTCGCCCTCGCCGGCAAGCTCGACTTCGACCCGACCGTCGACACGATCACCGCACCCGACGGGACCGAGGTCAAGCTCGAGGCACCCGTCGGCGAGGTCCTCCCCGACAAGGGCTACGACCCGGGCAAGGACACGTTCACACCGCCACCGGCCGACGGCTCCAGCGTCGAGGTCGTGGTCTCCCCCACCAGCTCGCGGCTCCAGCTGCTGCAACCGTTCCCGGCGTGGGACGGCAGCGACTACCTCGGCCTGCCCGTGCTGATGAAGGCCCAGGGCAAGTGCACCACCGACCACATCTCCGCGGCCGGCAAGTGGCTGACGTACCGCGGCCACCTGGACAACATCTCCGGCAACCTCTTCCTCGGCGCGGTCAACGCGTTCAACGGTGCCGTCGGCGAGGGCAAGAGCGCGATCGACGGTTCCACCCAGACCTTCCCCGATCTCGCCAAGCAGTACAGCCAGGCCGGCATCCGCTGGACGGCCATCGGCGACCGCAACTACGGCGAGGGCTCCTCGCGCGAGCACGCGGCGATGGAGCCCCGGTACCGCGGCGGCGTGGTGATCTTCGCCAGGAGCTTCGCCCGGATCCACGAGACCAACCTCAAGAAGCAGGGCATGGTCCCGCTGACGTTCGCGGACCCGGCCGTCTACGAACTGATCGGCGAGGACGACAGGATCAACGTGCTCGCCCTGCCGCCGAAGCCGGGCGTGAACGTGCACTGCCAGATCGTCAAGCCCGACGGCTCGGTCATCGACTTCGAAGGCGCGCACACCTTCAGCCCCGAGCAGGTCGAGTGGTTCCAGGCGGGATCCGCGCTCAACGTCGTGCGCCGCAAGGTTGCCGAGGCAGCGGACGGGCGCTGAGCCGATGGACCTCCAGGAGGCGATGCGCACCACCGGCGCGGCCCGAGTCTTCACTGACGAAGCGGTCGGCGACGACCTCCTCGTCGACATCCTCGACGACGCGCGTTTCGCCCCGAGCGGCGGCAACCGCCAGCCGTGGCACGTCGCCGTCGTGCGCGACGCAGCGATCCGCCGCGAGATCGCCGAACTGATGCGTGGGGTGTGGGAGGAGTACGTCGGTGCCGCCGCCACCGGCGTCACTCCGTTCGCCTTCGGGCGGTCGATCGACATCGCTCCCTCGGCGGCCCCGAACGCCGTGATCGACCACATCGACCGGGTCCCGGTGGTGCTCGCCGTCGCCGCCGACCTCCACCGCGTCGCGCTGATGGACGGCCACCTCGATCGTCCTGCAGTCACGGCCGGTGCGTCGGTCTACCCGTTCTGCTGGAACATCGTCCTGGCCGCGCGAGCTCGCGGGCTCGGCGGTGTGATCACGACGTTCCTCTCCCGTGAGGAGCCCGCCGCGGCGGACATCCTCGGCCTCCCCTCCGGGCACGCGCTGGCGGCGACGATCTTCCTCGGGCACGTCGACAAGCACCCGACGAAGCTGACCCGTCGTCCTGTGTCCGCGTTCACGACGATCGATCGCTTCGACGGACCACCACTGACCCGCTGAACCGACCACCACTCGGACGGCGCCTGGATCCGTCCGGTCTCGATCAGCGGTGCGGGAGTGGCGGCAAGGTGACCGAGGGCGGCGGCAGGATCGTCAACGTGATCGGCGGGATCGCCACGGGCACGGTGATCGGCGGGATCGTCACGGCGGGCAGTGAGATCACCGGCACGATCACGGCCGGCACGGAGACGACGGGCGCGATCACCGGCGGCAGGCTCACGGCAGGCAAGGCCACCCGCGGGAGCCCGGGCACATCGATCGGCGGGACCGCCACCGTCGGGACCACGATCGGCGGCACGCTCACCG
>JAODBQ010000592.1 GCA_025464045.1 Ilumatobacteraceae bacterium | reverse complement strand
CGCCGGCCTGCACCAGACGTGGAGCAAGCTGCACGCCTCGTTCCGCGTTGCGTTCGGCGAGCAACTCGGCTTCGATCACCTCGGCGGCGTTGCCCTCCTCGTCGTGCTGGCGCTCGTCGTCGGCGGCAGCGTCGTACGCCTCACCACCGCAGCTGCCGACGACATCGCGCTCGTCGTGTTCGCGCTCGCGTCGATGATCATCGTCGGGATGATCCCAGCGGTCGCCGACCGCTACCTGCTCGGCGTGACCCCGTTCGCGCTGTACTTCGCCGCGCAGGCGGTCGCCGCCGTACCCCTGCCGCGCCACCGCGGTCGGTGGGTCGCGGTCGGCGCGGTCGGCGCGCTGTCGGTGCTCCACGCGACCCAGCTGCCCGATCGGATCCAGGCCGTCCATGCGGCCAACGATCACGGCGTGCAGGACGGTCCGCTCAGCGAGTACGCCGTCGCCGCGTTCGATGCCGTGCGCCACGACACCCACGAGAGCGACGTGATCGCGTTCTTCAAGGCCCGGTCGATGACCTACTTCACCGGTCGCCGCGCCGTGCAGTCGAGCGATCTGCAGCTGCTGCGCGAACGCAGCGACTTCTTCATGTCCCGGCGCAACAGCGGGTTCAGCCAACCGCTCGTCTCCGACGCCGAGGCCGCGGCGATGGGATGGACGCTGGTCTGGCAGGACGCGCAGTGGGAGCTGTGGCGGCTGCCGCGCCTCGACGGCACAGGCTGAAACGGTCTGATCCTCGACCTCCCAGGTTGGCCAGACGGGTACCAGGCTCTGCGATCATGTGGCTTCCATGACTGCACTCGACGACTTGGTGACCTTGCTCGACCTCGAGGCCATCGAGGTGAACATCTTCCGCGGACGCTCCCCGGACGAGAACCGCCAACGGGTGTTCGGTGGCCAGGTGGCCGGGCAGGCCCTCGTCGCATCGACGCGCACCGTCGACGAGCCGAATCGCACGGTGCACTCGCTGCACGCCTACTTCCTGCGTCCTGGCGACCCGAACCTGCCGATCCTGTACGAGGTCGATCGCATCCGCGACGGACGCAGCTTCAGCACGCGGCGCGTCGTCGCGATCCAGCACGGCCGCGCGATCTTCAACCTGCAGGCCAGCTACCACGCCCCCGAGAAGGGCCCCGACCACCAGATCTCGAAGCCGTCGAACCTGCCGGATCCCGAGTCCCTGCCGGACTTCAAGACGAGGATGGAGCCGTTCAAGGACCGCATGGGCGAGTGGTACGAGCGTCCCCGTCCGATCGACATCCGCTACATCGACAACGACCCGTTCAGCCGCCAGGGGCAGAAGGCGACGTCGCAACGGGTGTGGTTGCGTGCCGACGGGCGGCTGCCGGACGACCCGACGCTGCACGCCTGCATCGTCACCTACGCGAGCGACATGACCCTGCTCGACACGACGGTGCTGCCGTTCGGGTTCTCGTGGGACAGCCCCGACCTGCAGATGGCGAGCCTCGACCATGCGATGTGGTTCCACCGCCCGTTCCGCGCCGACGAGTGGTTGCTCTACGACCAGACGTCGTTCTCCACGGGTGCCGGCCGCGGCCTGGCCGGAGGAGCGATCTTCACCAGGGACGGCAAGCTCGCGATCACGGTCGTGCAGGAGGGACTCGTACGCTTCGGGACCACATGACCCGAACGATCGACACGCGCACCGTCATGGTCGTCCTCTCCGTGCTCACGATGGTGGGCTGTTCCGGCGCCTCGGTCGGGAGCAGTGGGCCGTCCGTCACGTTCGCACCGGTGCCGACCGCGAGCAGCGCCACCGCCGGCACCGGGGCCGGCAGCGGCAGCGCACCGATGCCAGCGATCGCGGCGACCACGACGACACCCGCCACACCGACACCGGCCACACCGGCCACACCGGCACCGGGCACGGCGTCCGCGACGACACCGACGTCCGACGGCGGCACGGCGACGACCAGCCCCGGTGGCACGCCCGATCCGACGTCGGTCGCGCCAGTGGTCGCGGCGCCGGGTCCCACACCGACGGCGGTCATCGTCGACTTCGCCAAGGTCGACCTGCCGGTGGGGATCTCGTCGCGGCCGGGCGACGAGCGGATGTTCGTCGCCACGCAGGACGGGACCGTCGTTCCCGTGGCGCCCGACGGGACGGTGGGCGCGCCGGTGCTCGACGTGACTGCGCTCACCGACGACGACGGCGAACGTGGCCTGCTCGGCCTCGCCTTCCATCCGACGGACCCGCTCGCGTACATCGACTACACCGCAGCGGACACCGGCAACACCCACATCGAGGAGTTCACCGTGGCGGCCGACGGCACCTTCGACGCAGCTTCGCGGCGCGCCGTGCTGGAGATCGAGCAGCCCTACGCGAACCACAACGGCGGGCAGCTGGCGTTCGGCCCGGACGGCGATCTGTACATCGGGATGGGCGACGGTGGCGCCGGCGGCGATCCCCAGCGGCGGGCGCTCGACGCCGCGGATCTGCTCGGCAAGATCCTGCGGATCGACCCGCGAGCGACTGGTGACCAGCCCTACACCGTCCCGGCCGACAACCCCTTCGTCGGCGTCAGCGGCGCCAAGCCGGAGATCTGGTCCGTCGGCCTGCGCAACCCGTTCCGGTTCAGCTTCGATCCGGCGACGAACGACCTGTGGATCGCCGACGTCGGCCAGAACGCGTGGGAGGAGATCGACGTCGCCTGGGCCGCCGACGGCGGCGGGCGCGGTGCGAACTTCGGGTGGAGCGCGTTCGAGGGGAACCACCGGTACAACGACGAGCAGCCGACCACCGCCGCCATCCCCCCGATCCACGAGTACGCGCACGGCGACGCGGGCTGCTCGATCAGCGGCGGTGCCCGGTACCGCGGCAACGTGATCCCGTCGTTGCAGGGCTGGTACGTCTACGCCGACTACTGCTCGGGGCAGGTGCGTGCCCTGCAGATCGTCGACCGCGCGGCAGGCGCGGAGGTGCTGCTCGGCACGCCCGGCGCGGTGTCGTCGGTGTCCGTGGGACCCGACGGCGAGCTCTACGTCACCTCCGTCGGCAACAACGCGATCGGCAAGATCGTCGCCGCCTGAAGATCGTCGCCGCCTGGCGACGCGCCGCAGGACGACGAACGCACGTCTCAGCCGACGCGCGCGAAGTCGATCCGGCGTTGCACCGGATCCGCGGCGACGAGCTTCAGCTTGACCACATCGCCCGGCTGCACGCGGTGTGCGGCCACCCGCCCGACGACGGGCTGATCGCGCAACTGCACGCGGGCACCGCGATCGTCGACGTCGGTGACGACCGCCTCGAACGTCGTCCCGATGCGCTCGGCGAGCACGACCGCCTCGGCGAGATCGACTGCTGCGCGCTGGATCTGACCGGCTTTCGCATCGGCGCGCTCCATCACCTCCGGCAGCCGGGTGAAGGCCTCGGTCACCACTGTCGGCACGGCCTCGCCGTTGGCGATGGCCAGTGCCGCGCGAACCACGTACCGGTCGGCGAGGCGTCGCAGGGGTGCCGTGGCGTGGACGTAGGTCGCCGCCATCGCCGAGTGCCACGGCGTCACGCCGGGTTCGAACGGCACGTACCGGGCCCCGCCGGCTGCACGACGTATCGCCAGCATCATCGCCGCCTGCTTCGGGTCGTGACCGTCGAGGCGGTGCTCGAGGGCCTGCAGCGTCTCCGTCGGCCCCCAGGGCAGACCGAACGCCTGGGCCGTGTGCCGCAGGCGCTGCACCGCGCGCTCGTCGGGCTCCGCCATCGTGCGGAACAACCCCGTGCCGGCACGAACCATCGTGGCCGCAACGGCGAGGTTGGTCGCGAGCGACAGCGCCGCGTTGCGTTCCTCGGACGCGAGCCGCTCGCGGAACACCAGTGCCCATCCGCCGTCCGCGGGCTCCACGCCCTGCTCGGGCGGCTCGACCCTGCTCGCACCGCGCCGCTCCTCTGCCGCCTGCACCCGACGGGCGAGCTCGCCGAACTGGGGCGGGAGGTCGGCATCGGTGACGGACGTGTAGGCGAGCTTTGCCCGGCTGTGCACGATCGCCCGCTCGGCGCCGTCCAGCGTCGCCGCGCCATCGGGGTCCACGCGCACGGCGAACACCACGGCCGGGCGCGGCCCGTCGGGGAGCAGGCTCGCCGCGCCCTCGGCCAGCACCGGTGGGTACAGCCCGGCGCGCCCGTCCGGCAGGTACTGCGTCTCGCCGCGCCTCCATGCCTCGACGTCGCACGCGTCGCCGTCGTCGACGAACCAGGCGACGTCGGCGATCGCATAGCGCAGCAACAGGTCCGTGCCGGCCGTCTCGATCGCGAACGCCTGGTCGAGGTCCGTGGAGCTCGCCGGATCGAGCGTGACGAACGGGATCGCGGTGCGGTCGCAGTGCGCCGTCGGCCGGCGCCGCGCCGCAGCCTCTGCTGCCGCGAGCACCTCGGCGGGGAACGACTCCGGCACCTGGAACTGCGCCCTGATCGAGGCGAGCCCGGCATCGAGGGCGTGCGTCGGATCGTCGACCGCCTTCACCATCCGCCGAACCCTGGCACGACTGCGACCATCACGGCCGACGCCGCTCCCGACTCACGCCCGACCGCGGTTCAGCCGGCGAGGTCGGAACGACGCCAGGGCGAGTCGACCACGTACCGCGCCGCCGCGGGACGGGGATCCATCGGTGCCTCGTCGAGCTCGACCTGGTGGGGATCGTGGGCCGTCTGGCAGCCGGCGCACCAGTACAGCACCCGCTGGTGCTCGCCGATCCTGCGCACCTGGATCGTGTCGCCACAGCGGCCGCAGCGCTGCCCGTTGCGGCCGTACACCACGAGGTCGTCGCGCGTGTCGACCGGATCGGCCGCCAGCGCGTAGTCCGCGTTGCGCTGGAGGAGGGCCGCCGCCGTCCCCACCAGCTGCAGGCACTCGCCCGACGTGAGGTCGCCGACGCGGGCGAAGGGGTGCAGCCCGCAGCGCCACAGCACCTCGCTGCGCTGCACGTTGCCCAGGCCGACGACCACGTGCGGGTCGAGCAGCACGTCCAGGACGGGTGCGTCGCGATCGTGGTAGCCGCCCAGCCGCTGCGCGCACCCGGCGACGTCGGGACCCCGGCCGCTGAGATCCGGAGCGGTCCTGCCGAAGCTGGGGTGACGATGCCGGTCGAACTCGCGGTACGTCTCGACGACGGGGGCGTTGAAGCAGGCGGCGACCCAGCCGCGGACGGTGATCGCGACGCGGACCTGGGCGAACGGTTTGCGCCACGGCTCGCCCTCGCGGTAGAGGTGCCAGGCGCCGGCGAGCCCGAGGCGGGTGTGCAGGATCAGCCCGTCGTCCCACCCGATCTGGATCCGGCGGCCCGTGCGGTTGACGTGCTCGATCACCCGGCCGAGCGACGGGGCCGGTCCGTCCACCCCGGGACCGTCGAAGCGCAGCACGGCGCGTCCGACCAGGGCGGTGCGCAGCGCCGACACGACGTGCTGCGCTCCAGCGTGGTGTGACCCAACCCCATCCGGCACCCGCTCACTGTAGGCTCCCGCGCGGACCCATCTGTGGGACCGCCATCCGCGCTCCACGCCGCCGGCAGTAGCGTGCTGTGGTGTGACTGACGACGACACGGCCGCTGATCCCGGCGGCGAGCAGCTCGAGCCCGGCGAGTGGGTGCTCGCCGAGTCCTCGGACCCGATCGCCACCGCTCGCCGCCGTCACGGTGCGGCCGGGGCGATGCTGGCTGCCGGGCTGTTCGGCATCGACGTCGCCCTCGGACGCAAGCCACGGGAGGACATCCCCGTGGTCGTTGCGGCGAACAGCGAGCCGACCGACATCGACAGCGAGGGCATCGAGATCGCGCTCGACGGGAACACCACGGTCGTGTCCCCCGCGCTGCCCCGCTCCGAGCCGCAGTCGAATCAGCGCCG
>JAODBQ010000490.1 GCA_025464045.1 Ilumatobacteraceae bacterium | reverse complement strand
GTCGTTGAGCAGTTTGAAGTGGTCGAGGTCGGCCATCACCAGCATCAACTGGGCGCCTTCGTTCAAGAGTGCACGCACTTCGATCTCGACGGTGCGCCGGTTGCGTAGACCGGTGAGCCCGTCGGTGGTGGCCTGCAGCTGCGAACGCTCGAAGGAACGCACGGTGCCGATTCGTGCACCTGCTTGTGTGGCTAGTGATGTCAGCCGGCTGGCCGACTCGGCGGCTGGTGTGGCGCCGATTGGGCCGGTGCTGTGGAGGACGCCGAGCGCGCGGCCCATGAACGTCACCGGGACGCACACGGCCGAGATTGGGCCGGCGGGTCGTCCACGTAGCTTCGGACAGGCGTTGAGCGCTTCGGAGTCATCGAAGACCACCGGATTGCCACGACGCACGGCAACGCAGCTGAACGGTGACTCGACCGGGCAGCCTGGTGCCCCCGAGATCGGGTTCGAAGCAGCGCAGGCGAGATGGGCTTTGCTCGAATCCGCAAGAAGGATCTCCATCGGGATGGTCGTCGAGATGGATGCCATGGCCCGTTCGATGACGCTCAGGGCTTCGGCTTCGGTGTCGGCCATCTCCAGCGCCTCGGACAGCTGCGAGCCGAACCCGTCGCGCTGGGCGGTTGTCTCCATCTGCTCGACGAGGACCTGCAGGTCCCCGGCCATGTCGTTGATCGCGTGACCGAGTGTGCCGAGTTCGTCGCTGGAGGTGACGACTGCGCGAGCGCCCAGATCGCCGCGGGCAATGGAACGCGCGACATCCGACAGCGTCCTGAGGGTGCGCCGCAGTGATCGACCGATCACCGACGCGCACAGACCGAGCAAGAAGATGGTCAATACGAGCATGCCGACGAGCACGGTCGCGGTGGTCCGCAGGGTGTGGCTGCTGCGATCGCGTGCCTCCACCACCAACAATTCGACCGACGCGAGCGTCGCGTGGAGTCCGGTGATCACCTCATCACCCATCTTGTGAAATGCGGGCAGCGCAGCCGTTGCTGCGCTGAGGTTGGTGTACGCGAGGTTGAGCAACCGGCCCGCTTCGGTCAGGAACGTCGACAGTTCCGGCGTCAGACCGTTGATCTGACTGTGCACCGACACGGGAACCCGCTGTGCCTGAGCGTCGCCGAGCGTGGAGCTGATCACCGTGATCAGAGCTTGGGAGGCTTGGAGGGCTTCAACTTGGGTCAGCTGCACGACGCCCTGACCAGCAAAGATCGACTGGTCGACGTCACTGCGCGTGCCACGGATCGCCTCGCCGAACTGGTTGAGGTCGTTGCGAACGGTCGTCAGCTCGGTGATCTCATCGCCGCGATCACGCACGTAGCTGACCGAGATCAGACCGGTAGCGGCAACGGCCACGACCAGCACGACACCGACGACCACGAACGCGCGCAGGCGCTGACGAACCGTCCCGCCACGAGTAGCTCGCATCGGCCACGCGCCGACCACCTTCACCGTTGCATCCGGTACCGGATCGGTCGGCCCAACCGCGAACGTCATTCGTCTCCCTGCGGCAAAACGATCCCGTCCTGCGCGATCAAGATCGGGTCCAGGCCACCAACACTTGAGCCACAATCAGCACTGGCTGCCCGACATGCCCCAATCCTTCCGCCGGTCAACCGTGGTCCTCAAGCCCGCCCTGCGACCTGCATTCACGCCTGAGCGAACCGACGCGCTCCGGTCGCTCCGACTGGCTGCACGAACATCTCCATCGGGTGAGCTCAGCATCAGCCTCAGGTTCGCCGGATGGTCAGCCGATGATGAAGGGATGACCACCCCCGAAGCGCCTCGAGTCTGGTGCTGCCATCGACAGCACTGCCGTCCCGAGACTGTCCGGCCGGCGCAGCGCAGGGCGCTCCGGACAGCGTCGCCCACATGACCCCCCTCACACAGCCACGCCGACATGCGCGCGCCCTGTTGCACACGGCCGCTCTCGCCTGTGCCTTGGCAACCGGCGTCATCATCGCCCCGCACGCCGCGAGTGCTCTCGAACCCCAGGTCATCGAGTTCCGCAACCCGCGAAGGAACGTGGACACGGGGGACGTCACGCGCCTCACTGTGGAGGTCGTCGAAGGCAACAGCGACGCGACCATCGTCATCACGGTCGTCGGTGGCTGCGAGATGATCAACGCGAACCAAGCGTTGATCACGGACGCGACCCGCGAATGCAACGTCACCGCGCACTCCGTTGCCGACGAGACATACGCCGAGGCCTACTCCTTCCTCACGATGAACCCCCGGCGAGTCGACCAGGCCCCGTTGACCGGCAACCTGTCCGGCTCCGGCGTGTACGGCGACAACATCGATTCATTCGTATCCGGCGGCTCAACCCCGTATGACATCACCTACCAGTACAACGCGAACTGCGTGCTCGGCGAGGATCTCGGCGGCGACACAGCGCGTCACGTGGTCACTGGCGGCGAAGGCAACTGTGTGATCACTGCGACCCGCCCCGGCGACGAGGACTACCGCGCTGTCTCCACGGTCATGACCATGGCGGTCCATCCGGCCATCCTCGACGTCAACGCTGGGGATCTCGCGAAGATCACCGGTGACGACGACCCAGCTCTGCCGTGGTCGTTGTCCGGGTTCGTCAACGGGGACACCTCGACGGTGGTCTCCGGTGTGGCCGACTGCGATCGTGAAGCCGGTGAAGCCCCCGGCGCCTACGAGATCGGCTGCAACCCAGCGTCGCTGTCAGCTGACGATTACACCTTCGCGTCCGGTTCGCACGGTTCGCTGACGATCACGGCCCGAGCAACGCCATCGGTGACCGCAGCGTCCACTGCCGGCACCCGCACGACCATCGACGCGCTCTCCCCCTTCGGCGACAGCTTCCGGATCGCGTCGTTCGATGCGAGCTCCGTGAACGGCGCGACGATCACCGTGGCGGGCGGTACCTTCACCTACATGGCACCGGCAACGTTCGCCGGCGCGGACAGCTTCACCTACACCGTCGCGGATCAGTTCGGCAATCACACAGCCGCCACGGTCACGCTTCAGGTCGCGGCCGCGGCCGCACCGGACCCGGCACCAACGCCACCCGCTGACACCGCACCAACACCCGAGCCGACGACCACCTTCCCGACACCACCACCGGCCACTCCGCCCCCAACGGCGGATCCGAGCGTTCCCGCAGCGGAGCCCGCGCAACCCGGACCAGTGGCTCCGCCGACTGACGGCGCGCTCCCGGCGACCGGGTCCGATGCTCGTACCCTGCTCCTCGCGGCAACGCTGATGGTGCTGGGCGGCCTCGCCCTGCGCCGCGCCAGTCGGACCTCACCGTAGAGCCGATTGGCCGGCTGACAGCAGCGGGTCCTGGCACACCGTCATGCTGCGCAGCGGTGGGCTGCGTCCGCAAGCCGACTGCAAGGTGGACACCGTGCCGCCGCGTGTCATCAGACGATCTCGGGCCACATGCTGGTCGCCATCAACTTGTGGCGATCGCCGCCATAGCGCTAGCGATCGTCGCAATCGAGCACCGCAGACGAGCGAGCAGCAACTTCTCACCGCGATCGGGGGCGGCCAAGTGGCGTCGGGGCGTGTCAGGTCGCGGGTTCGGTTCTGGCTGGGAGGACGTTGCGTGCGGCGATC
>JAODBQ010000454.1 GCA_025464045.1 Ilumatobacteraceae bacterium | reverse complement strand
CGCGGGCGAACTTCCATGGGCACCTGATAGGTGGCACCACCGACGCGGCGGCTCTTGACCTCGAGCGGCGGCTTGATGTTGTCGAGGGCCCGCTTGAGCGTGGCGATCGGCTCGGCGCCGGACTTCTCTTCGACGATCTTCAGAGCGTCGTAGACGATCTTCTCGGCAACGGAGCGCTTGCCGTGCAGCATGACCTTGTTGACGATCTGAGCGACCAGGAGCGAACGGTAGATGGGGTCTGGCGTCAACTCGCGACGCTGAGCAGGACCTTTACGAGGCATGAGTCAACAATCCTTTACTTCACGAGCTTTGCGCCGTAGCGGCTGCGGGCCTGCTTGCGGTTCTTCTCGCCGGCTGCGTCGAGCGCGCCGCGGATGATCTTGTACCGCACACCCGGGAGGTCGCGGACACGACCGCCACGGACGAGCACGATCGAGTGCTCCTGGAGGTTGTGGCCCTCGCCGGGGATGTAGGCCGTGACCTCGACACCACTGGTGAGGCGAACACGGGCGACCTTGCGCAGCGCGGAGTTCGGCTTCTTCGGGGTGTTCGTGTAGACGCGCGTGCACACACCGCGTCGCTGCGGCGACCCCTTGAGGGCCGGCGTCTTCGTCTTCGAGAACTTGGTGGTGCGCCCTTGACGGACGAGCTGCTGAATGGTGGGCACGCGTCTACCGTTTCTTCGTTTGCTGACGTTGGCTGAACGGCAGATCGCCGGTCAGCGGCACAGGCGGACCTGCGCAGAGAACCCTGCAATGTTAGAGGCGCGCGCCGCAGCGCTACAACCCCCGGCATTTCGCCGTTGTGGGTGCGATCCCGCCGGGCCGCACGAGCGCGCCACGGCCCGGCTCACCTGGTGGAGAGCCGGGCCGCGGTGCAGGTCAGGACGAGCTCGATGCCTCGGCTTCGACCGCGTCGGTCGAGTAGGTGCCGTGGATGTTGCTCAGCCAGGCGGCCGGATCCTCTTCCGAATCGCTGGAGAAGTAGGCCATCGGCTGGTACTCCGGCGCCTCGACGTTGAACTCGCGGTAGCGCATCATCCCCGAGCCGGCTGGGATCAGCTTGCCGATGATGATGTTCTCCTTGAGGCCGAGGAGGCTGTCGCCCTTGCCGTCGATGGCGGCCTCGGTGAGCACCCGCGTGGTCTCCTGGAAGGAGGCTGCGGACAGCCAGCTCTCCGTGGCCAGCGAGGCCTTGGTGATGCCCATCAGCTCCGGACGGCCCTCGGCGGGCTTCTTGCCCTCCTCGACCATCCGCCGGTTGGTGTCGCGGAACACCTTGGCGTCGGTGCGCTCGCCGGGCAGGAAGCCGGCGTCGCCGGGCTCTTGCACGCCGATCCGGCGGGTCATCTGGCGCACGATCAGCTCGATGTGCTTGTCGCTGATCGACACGCCCTGGTCGCGGTACACCTTCTGGACCTCTTCGACGAGGTACAGCTGGGTCTCGCGGATGCCCTTGATCTCCATGATCTCCTTCGGGTCGAACGGCCCGTCGGTGATCGGATCGCCGGCCTTGACCTCTTGACCGTCAGTGACGATCGGGCGGCTGCCGGTGGGCAGGACGACGGCGAACTCCTCGCCCTGGTCGTCGACGATGGTGACCGGGATGCCCTTGCCCTCGTCCTCGGCGATGCGCACGACGCCGCCGGCCTTGGCCAGACGGGCCGAGCCACGAGGCGTGCGGGCCTCGAACAGCTCGACGACGCGAGGCAGACCACCGGCGATGTCCTTGCCCGCCACACCACCGGTGTGGAAGGTGCGCATCGTCAGCTGCGTGCCGGGCTCGCCGATCGACTGGGCGGCGATGACGCCGACGGCCTCACCGAGCTCGATCGACTTGCCGGTGGCCAGCGAACGGCCGTAGCACAGCGCGCACACGCCCAGCTCCGCGTCGCAGGTGAGCACCGAACGGATGCGGACCCGCTCGACGGTGGGATCGTCGCGCAGCGCAGCCATCTCGATGTCGCCGACGATGGTGTTGCGCTTCATCACCGAGCCGTCGCCCATCTGGACGTCGTTGGCCAACGCCCGACCGAACAGCTTGGTCTCGAGGTAGGCACGGCGGTTGGCCGTGTCCGGGGCAACGTGCTCGATCCACAGACCGAGCGTCGTCCCGCAGTCGACCATCCGCACGATCAGCTCCTGGGCGACGTCGACCAGACGACGGGTGAGGTAGCCCGAGTCGGCGGTGCGCAGGGCCGTGTCGACGAGGCCCTTGCGGGCACCCGGCGTGGCGATGAAGTACTCGAGCGTCTCGAGGCCCTCACGGAAGTTCTTCTTGATCGGGCGCGGGATCATGTCACCGCGAGGGTTGGCCACGAGGCCGCGCATCCCGGCGATCTGACGCATCTGGGTCATGTTCCCGCGGGCGCCCGAGCCGACCATCATGTCGATCGGGTTGAACCGCTGCGCCTTGAACTCGAGCTCCATCGCCTCCTGCACCTTCGCCGTGGCGTCGGTCCAGATGCGCACTTCCTGCTGGCGGCGCTCGCCGTCGGTGATGATGCCGCGCTTGAACTGCGTCTCGACCTTCTCGGCCTGCGCCTCGTACCCGTCGAGCAGTGCCTTCTTCGCCTTCGGGGTCTTGACGTCGTCGATCGACACGGTCAGGCCGCTCTGTGCCGCGTAGCGGTAGCAGAGGTTCTTGATCGCGTCGAGGGCGTTGGCCACCTGCGACTTCTTGTAGTGGTCCGAGAGCCGTTCCACGATGACACCCATCTCGCGCTTCTTGACGAGCTCGTCGATGTGACCGAAGCGCTGGGTGTAGTCGAGCGGCAGCGCCTCCTCGAACAGCAGGCGGCCGGCGGTGGTGGTGAACGTGTCGGCCGGGCGACCGCCGATCGCCGGGCGGCGAAGGGTGATCGGGGCGTGCAGGTCGAGCGAGCCCTCGTCGACGGCGCGCAGTGCTTCCCACATGTGGCGGAAGGTGCGGCCGTTGCCCTTGGCGTCGTCGACCATCTCCGACAGGTAGTACCCGCCGATGATCAGGTCCTGGCTCGGGGTCACGATCGGGCGACCCGACGCCGGGGAGAGGATGTTGTTCGCCGAGAGCATCAGCACGCGGGCCTCGGCCTGCTCCTCCGCCGACAGCGGGACGTGGATGGCCATCTGGTCGCCGTCGAAGTCGGCGTTGAACGCGGTGCAGACCAACGGGTGGATCTGCAGTGCCTTGCCCTCGACGAGCACCGGCTCGAACGCCTGGATGCCGAGGCGGTGCAGCGTGGGCGCACGGTTGAGGAGCACCGGGTGCTCCTTGATGACGTCCTCGAGCACGTCCCACACCTGCGGGCGACGACGCTCGACCATCCGCTTGGCGCTCTTGA
>JAODBQ010000401.1 GCA_025464045.1 Ilumatobacteraceae bacterium | reverse complement strand
CGCGGACCACGGGCTCGAGCTCCACATCCATCCGCTCGGCCAGGTGAGCGGCGAGCAGCGCGACGGTCGGATAGTTGAACGCGAGTGTCGCCGAGAGCGTGAGGTTCGTCTCGCGCTCCAGCCGATTGCGCAGTTCGAGCGCCATCAGGGAATCGAGTCCCATGGCCTTCAACGGGCGCCGGCGATTGATCCGCTCGGGCGCGAGACGCAGCACCGGGGCGAGCTCGGCGCAGACGGCGTCCTCGAGGAGACCACGCCGCCGACGACCCTCCGGCGCGGCCAGCAGGCTGTCGCGCAGCCCGGCTCGGACCGACTGCGTCTCGACCTGCTCCAGCAGCGGCCCGAGCAGCGGCTGCGCGCCAGGATCCGATGCGGCCCAACGCGCGGCGTCGAACGGCATCACCGCGGCATGGATGTCGCCGTCGACGAGCAGCGCGTCGAACGCCGCGAGGGCATCGGCGGTGACCAACCCGCCGAGACCACGCGCGGCAAGACGCCCGCCCCTGTTCGCGTCGGTCGCCGCCAGCCCGATCTCACCCCACGGCCCCCAGGCGATGCTCTGCGCCGGCAGCCCTGCGGCGCGACGCTCGTGGGCGAGCGCATCGAGGAAGGCGTTGCCGGCGGCGTAGTTGGCCTGGCCGGCCAGGCCGAGCAACCCGGCGACGGACGAGAACATCACGAACAGATCGAGTGGTTGGTGCTGTGTCAGCGTGTGCAGGTTCCATGCCCCGGCCACCTTCGGCGCGAGTGCCGCCTGCAGTCGCGCACCGTCGAGCTGGCCGATGGTCGCGTCCGCCAGCACGCCGGCGGCGTGGATCACCCCGCGCAGCGGTGGCAGCTGCCGGCCGACCTCCTGGAGCGCGCGGGCGAGCTGCTCACGGTCCGCGACGTCCGCCGCAACGACGACGATCTGGGCGCCGTTCGCCTCCAGCCCGGCGATCGCGATCGCGGCGTCGTCGTTCGGAGCCGTGCGCCCGAGCAACGCCAGCGAGCGCGCCCCACGATCGACCAGGTGCCGTGCCGTGGCCAGGCCGAGCGCACCGAGCCCACCCGTGATCAGGTACGTGCCGTCCGGTCGAACCGTCGGCACGTCGGCATTGACCGGTCCGTCGACACCGGTCAGGACGAGCTTGCCGATGTGGCGGGCCTGGGCCATCGCGCGGAACGCGTCGGCAGCCTCGGTGATCGGCACCGTCGTCGTCGGCAGTGACCCGAGCTCGCCGGTGGCGACCACCGCCATCACGTCCTGGAACATCGCTGCGACGCGGTCCGGGTCCTGCGCGGTCATCCCCGCGATGTCGATGACGAACAACGCGCGGTTCTGCTTGAACGATTCGAGCCCGATGCGTGCATCCGCGTACACGTCGCGCTTGCCCAGCTCGAGGAACCGGCCACCCGGGGCGAGGACCGCCAGCCCCGCGTGAATGGCTTCCCCGACGAGCGAGTTCAGCACGAGGTCGACACCGCGTCCGCCGGTCGCGGCGAGCACCTCGGCGGCGAACGCGATCGTGCGCGAGTCGAAGACGTGCTCGACGCCGAGCGAGCGCAGGTAGTCCCGCTTCTCCGGGCTCCCGGCCGTCGCGAGGACGTCCGCTCCTGCACGCCGGCAGATCTGCAGTGCTGCGAGACCGACGCCACCGGCGGCGGCGTGGATCAGGACCTTCTCGCCGCGGCGCACGCGACCGAGCTCTGCCAAGGCGTAGTGCGCCGTGAGCATCGCCACCGGGATGGAAGCCGCAGCGGACGCGCTCAGGTGATCCGGACGTGGCGCCACGAACGCGGCGGGAAGTGTGACGAACGAGGCGAGCATGCTCGTCTCCTCGAAGGAGGGCGTGATCGCCACGACCCGGTCGCCGACGGCGAAGCCCTGGACATCCGCACCGACGGCGACGATCGTGCCCGCGCACTCTGCGCCGAGCGCGACGTGCGGACTCGGCGCCAGCCCGGGGTAGATGCCCATCGCCTTGAGGACGTCGAGGAAGTTGAGGCCCGAGGCCTCGATGCGCAGCTCGACCTCACCGCGGCCCGCTGGCCGGCGGGCGACGAGGCGGGGCCGCAGGCTGCTCAGCGTGCCGGGCTCGGCGGCCACGATCCGGTACTCGTCGCTCGGAGACGAGGCCGTGGGAGACGGGGCGTCCATCGCCGTGGCAGCGACTCGCCGCGCCAGTCGAGCGACGGTCCGCGTCGAAGCCCGCAACGCCACCTGCCGGTCCTGTGACGCGGGGTGCAGCTCGTCGAAGAGGTCGTGATCGTCGCCCGCCGCGCCGCCCGGATCGACGTCGATGAGCGTGCACGCCCACCCCGGCCGTTCGGTCGCGAGCACCCTGCCGAACCCCCACACGAGGGCCTGTGCGGCGCGTACCGCTCCCGGTCCGGCGGCCTGTGCCCCACGTGTCACGAGCCACAGGCGTGGCGGACGATCGTTCCACTCGGCGCTGTCGAGGGCGTGCACGAGGTGGAGCAGCCCACGACAGCCGAGGCCGCCGCGGGCCACGACGATCCCCTCGTCGCCGTTCGGGATCGCCGCGGGCCACGCGTCGACGATCCCGCGGCACGGCTGGTCGGCGCCGAGCGCATCGCCGAGCAGGCGTA
>JAODBQ010000396.1 GCA_025464045.1 Ilumatobacteraceae bacterium | reverse complement strand
CATCGCCGGCCGGGAGCGCCTGGCCATCCGCTGAACCGCCTCGCCAGGGCCCGTGCGCTGCGCACCCTGTTGATCACCGGGCCGTCGCGCATCGGTGCGAGTGAGGTCGTGGCCGCCGATCCGCCGTTGCCGCGCACGAACGTGAAGGACGACGTGCCGTGTGTCGCGGTGGCGACGATCGATGGTGTCCGCACGACCGTCGTCTGCAGTTCGGGGGTGGACCTCGACGTCGTCGCCTATGCCACCGACGCCCGCCCCGCCACCGGCATCACGCCGTGCCTGATCGCGGTGAACGTCGGCGACGACCTACCGATCCAGCGCGAGCTCGCCGCTTCGCTGGTGGATCCGGTGCGGTTCGTGACGGTTGATCCGCTCGCGGCCGCCGCCCCTTAGCCTGGCGGGTCGGTGTTCGATCGACTGACCTCCCTGGAAGACGAGTTCGTCTCGCTCGAGTCGAGCCTCGCCGACCCGGAGATCGGCAACGACCAGGTCGCGTTGCGATCGGTGTCGAAGCGCTACAAGGAGCTGGCGCCCGTCGTCGACTGCATCCGCCGCCGTCAGGTGCTCGTCGCCGATGCCGCCACGGCCCGCGAGCTGCTCGCTGCGGCCGAGGGGCACGAGCGCGAGATGTGGCGCGACGAGCTGACGAGCATCGAGGCTCGGCTCGCCGACGCGGAGGAGGAGCTCCGCGTGCTCATGCTCCCGAAGGACCCGAACGACGGCAAGGCGGTGATCATCGAGATCCGCGGCGCCGAGGGTGGCGAGGAGGCCAACCTGTTCGCCCGGGACCTGTACGACATGTACCGGGCCTACGCGGCGAACAAGGGCTGGTCGGTGGAGGTGCTGTCCCACGACCCGAGCGACCTCGGCGGGATCAACCAGATCACGATGCTGCTCGGTGGCGCCACGACGTGGGGGCGGATGAAGTTCGAAGGCGGCACGCACCGCGTGCAGCGGGTCCCCGTCACCGAGAGCCAGGGCCGGATCCACACCTCGTCGGCGACCGTGCTGATGCTCGCCGAGGCGGAGGAGGTCGAGGTCGACATCGACGAGCGCGACCTCGAGATCGACGTCTACCGGGCGAGCGGCCCTGGTGGGCAGGGGGTCAACACCACCGACTCCGCGGTGCGCATCACCCACCGCCCGACCGGTGTGGTGGTGGCCATGCAGGACGAGCGCAGCCAGCTGCAGAACCGGGCGCGGGCGATGATCGTGCTGCGGGCGCGGCTGCTCAAGCTCGCCCAGGAGGAGCACGACGCGGCGATGTCCGTGGAGCGCAGGTCGCAGGTCGGGACCGGCGGCCGGGGCGAGAAGATCCGCACGTACAACTTCAAGGAGAACCGGGTGACCGATCACCGCATCCCGTTCACCACCTACCGGCTGCAGGAGGTGCTCGCCGGCGATCTCGACATCGTCGTCGACGCGCTCGCTGCGGACGAGCGAGCGAGGCAGCTCGCCGGCGATGGCTGATCGGCCCGACGGCACGGTCAGCTGGCGGTCGTTGTGGACGCACACGGCCGTCGCGGTCGGCGGCCGGCCACAGGCGCGTTGGCTGTGCGAGACGGCCAGTGGCCGCGACGGCGACGAGTTCCTGGCCGAGCTCGAGTCGCCGGCATCGGTACGCGCGGTCGCGCACCTCGACCGGATGCTCGCGCGGCTCGCCGGCGGTGAGCCGCTGCAGTACGTCCTCGGACGCTGGGGCTTCCGCCGCCTCGACCTGATGATCGACCGGCGCGTGCTCATCCCCCGTCCGGAGACCGAGGAGGTCGCCGGGGTGGCGATCGACGTCGCCCGTGCTCGACCGCGGCCGCTGCTGTGCGCCGATCTGGGCACCGGGAGCGGGGCGATCGGACTGTCGCTCGCGGCGGAGCTCCCGCTCGAACGGGTCACCGTCTGGCTCACCGACGTGTCGGGCGACGCGCTGGACGTCGCCAGGGCGAACCTCGCCGGCATCGGACGGGGCGCCGTCAACGTCCGCCTCGGCGCCGGGTCGTGGTACGACGCGTTGCCCGACGAACTCCGTGGGCGTCTCGACGTGATCGTGTCCAACCCGCCGTACGTGCGGTTCGACGACCCGTCGCTGGAGGAGGTGGTGCGGACGTGGGAGCCGTCGATCGCACTGCTCGCCGGGCCCGACGGCGGGGATGCGCTGCGGACGATCATCGCCGGGGCGCCCGACTGGCTCGCGCCCGGCGGCTCGCTCGTCCTCGAGATCGGCGCCGACCAGGGCCCGGCGGTGACGGCGATGCTCTCGGCGGCTGGCCTCGTCGACGTCGAGATCCGCCGCGATGCCGCCGATCGCGACCGCATCGCCCTCGCCCGCCGCCCCTGACATCCGCCCGCCGGCAGGACGTTGGTCGGTGCGGTGCATCAAGCAGAGTGGGCGCGAAAGCTGCGGCATGTCGCAGGATTCGCGCCCACCCAGGAGGGGTGGGCGCTGCGGAGGGGTCGGCGCTGCGGAGGGGTGGGCGCTGCGGCGGGTCAGGCGAAGCGGGCGGCGACCTGGCCGAGGAGGGACTCCTCCTCGGCGTCGAGGTCGTGGTCCACGCCGGCGACGTCACGCGCCGCGGAGAACAGCGATTGCCGCAGCACCGAACTGGTGACCCGCGTGTCGATGTCGTCGAGCAGCACGTCCACCTCGCCACCTGCCGTCGCCGCACGCACCTTCGCCATCGCCTGACCGACGTACTGGTCGAACGAGAACGTCTCCGACTCCCATCCGCTGTCCTCGCTGATGCCGCGGATGGCGTCGATCTCCTCGAAGCTGATGTGGTGGTCGACCACCATCATCAGCAGCAACAGCTCGATGACGGCCTGGTGCTCGAGATCTGCCGTGGCGTACACCGACACGTTGCTGTAGAGGTCCCGAAGGCGCTGGTTCACCCGCGGGAGACTACTCCCGGGTCCCGACCGACAGCAGGCCGCCGCACCCGACCGAGACCCCACCGCCGCCCCACCGGGCGACGGTGGAACTGCGCGGCATCCCTCGAACGTTCCGAGCCTGCTCCGAACATCGGTTCCATGGTGATCCCTTCCGACCCGGTCCACGGCGCGGACCACGGTCTTGCTGCTGTGCTCATCCTGTGTCTGCCTCGAACATATGACCGGTTGTGGACAGATCATGTCCGCAAGTGCCAGACTCCTGCGATGGACACGCCGGCGCGCCTGTTGCGCCTGTTGGCCCTGCTCACGACGCGTGGTTCATGGCAGGCAGGGGAGCTCAGCGCGCGGTTGGAGATCACCGAGCGCACGGTGCGGCGCGACATCACCCGGCTGCGCGAGCTGGGCTATCCCGTCGAAGGCGTCACCGGACCGTACGGCGGCTACTCGCTCGGCGCCGGCGGCCGGCTCCCGCCGCTGCTGCTCGACGACGAGGAGGCGGTGGCGGTCGCCGTCGCCCTCCACGCCATCGCCCAGCGATCGTCGGCGTCGATGGTCGACAGCGCCCTCAGCGCGCTGACCAAGCTCTCCCAGGTGATGCCGACGCAGCTGCGCGAGCGGGTCGGCGCCCTCGCCGAGGTCACCGTGGGCATGCGGCCTCGCGGCTCGTCCGGCGACCGCCCACCCGGTGTCGACGAGTTGATGGGCCTGGCGTTGGCCTGTCGCCGCAGCGAGCGCGTCCGCTTCGACTACGCCACGGGCGACGGCGTCGAGTCCGCCCGCCACGTCGAGCCGTTCCGGCTCGTGGCGGTCGGCCAGCGCTGGTACCTCGTCGCACTCGACGTCGACCGCGACGACTGGCGCACGTTCCGCGTCGACCGCATCAGCCGCGTCCGTGCCACGGGTGCGCGCTTCGTGTTCGACGATCCCCCGGACCCGGCGACGCTCGTCGCCGAAGGCCTCGCCCTGCGCGTCTACGAGCGCAGCTGGACGATCCGGGTGCTCGCCCCGGTGGCCGACGTGAGCCGGGAGGTCTCGCCGATCGTCGGGGTGTGCCGCGCCGATCCGGACGATCCGGGCGCGACGCTCGTCGAGATCGGCGGCGATGTCGACTGGGTGGCGCGGTACATGCTCGGGCTGCCGGTGCCGTGCGAAGCCATCGAGCCCGAGCTGCGCGACGAGCTCCGCCGCCTCGGCGAGCGCCTGGTCGGCGCCTACGCCTGACCCGACGTCGCTCGACCCGAACCCGAACCGGGTGCCCGATCGACGACGATCCGCCCGGGCCCGTCAGTCGTGGGTCGCGCGGGCGGTGGGTGGCGGCAGCGAGCGGCGCAGGAAGTCGAGCTGGTGCAGCAGCAGGTGCTCGGCGATCACCTCCTGGGAGGTCATGTGCGTCACGCCGACCAGGGCGAGCAGTTCGTGGGGCTTGCCGTCGGCGAGCAGCGCGCTCGACAGCTGCAGGCTGTGCGCGGCGACGACGTTGTCGTCGGCGAGCCCGTGGATGAGCAGCAGCGGCCGGCCGAGCTCGGCGGCGAGCGGCAGCAGCGAGTTGGCGGCGTACGGCCCGGCGTCGATCGACGGGTCGCCGAGGTAGCGCTCGGTGTAGTGCGTGTCGTACAGCCGCCACTCGGTCACCGGCGCACCGGCGATCGCCGCGTGGAAGACGTCGGGTCGACGCATCACCGCGAGCGCGGCGAGGTACCCGCCGAAGCTCCACCCGCGGATGGCGACCCGCCCGAGGTCGAGTGGGTGCTCGCCGGCGGCGGCCTGCAACGCCTCGACCTGGTCGTCGAGCACGGCAGTGGCCAGGTCGAGGTGCACCTCACGTTCCCACTCCGGCCCGCGCCCCGGCGTGCCGCGGCCGTCGACGACCACGACCGCGAACCCCTGGTCGGCGAACCACTGCGACGACAGGTACGCGTTGCAGGAGCGGAGCACGCGCTGCGCGTGCGGGCCGCCGTATGGGTCGAGCAGGACGGGCAGCGGCGAACCGTCGTGGTCGTGGGGGAGGAGGACCGCGGTGGCCAGCTCGCGTGCCGCGTACCGGTGCAGGGAGACGTTCGGCGTCACGAGCGGGCGCTCGCCGAGGCTGGCGATCGTTGGTCCACCGATCACCGCGGTCGAACTGCCCGGCGACTCCAGCACGGACGACCGCAGCACCACCGTGTCGCCGCCGACGGCCGCCGAGTGCACGCCGTCCGCGTCGCTGAGCTGCGCCAGCCCGTCGCTGCTCCAGCGCCAGACGTGGTGCACCGTGGCATCGCCGATCGGGTTGGCCACGAACGTGACGGTGCCCTCGCCGGTGTCCAGCACCGAGCGGACCTGGAGATCCGTCGGCGTCACGGCCTCGTCGTCGACCACGAGCCGTCGCGCCCCGTCGCGGTCGACGACCATCACCAACCGGCCGTCACCGAGGACGCCCGGAGTCCCCGGCACGAGCTCGACCCAGGCGGTGTCCTCGTCGCTGAACACCACCGACGTGGCGCCCACCCGGGGATCGGCGTCGAGGACTTCGAGGCGCTTCTGGTCGCGGCTCTGCACCGTCAGCAGCAGCCGGGTGGGCGACGCCCAGCGGACCTCGGCGAGGTACGGGAACGTCTCGCGGTCCCAGTGCACCTCGGTGCTCCCGCCGTCGAGTGCGAGCACGTGCAGGGTGACGTCCGCGTTGTCGGTCCCGGCCGCGGGGTAGCGCACCGGGTTCGGCGGCGTCTCGGGGTTGGCGGGATCGCCGATGTACCACGTGCCGACCGGCGAGAGGTCCACGCGGCAGGCCGCGATCGCCGAGCCGTCGGGGCTCCACCAGTACCCGCGCTGGCGGCCCATCTCCTCGGCGGCGATGAACTCGGCACTGCCCCAGCTGATCTCTGCCCGCTCGTCGCCGGCGAGCTCCCAGCTCGTCCCGTCGAGCTCGCCGATGCGCAACGCCCGCCCGCTGACGTAGGCGACGCGGGTGGCGCCGGGATCCGGCCGGGGGTCGAACACCGGGCCGTCCACGGCGAGCCCGCGCGCCTGCGCGCTGACCAGCCCGGCGACGAACATCCGCCCGGACAAGGCGAACGCCACCACGGTGACGGCGTGGTCGGTGGCGAACGCGGTGACGCCGCTCGCGGTCTCGCGCACCCGCTCGCGCCGGGCACGCTCCTCCTGCGGGAGGTTCTCGTCGTCGGCCGCGCCGAGCAGCGCGACCGGATCGACGACGAGGTGCTCGTCGCCGGACTCGACGTCGAGCATCCACAGGCAGTTGACCGGATCGTCGCCGGCGCGGCTGCGGGCGAACACGACGCGCCTGCCGTCGGGCGAGACGACGACGTTGCGTGGTTCGCCGAGCGTGAGGCGCTGGGTGCGGGCGTACTGCCGTGGGAACGAGTCGCTCATACCGCCCGCACCGTACCCGTCCCTGCCGGACCGCCGCCGCAGCGCCCGAAAACCGAACTGTTCATCGTCCGAGTGGACGATGCTCGGTCAGCCGATGACCAGTTGGCGCCGCTCGGACCATCGGCGCACGACCGACGGATCCGCTCAGGTCGGGACGACGAGGATCTTGGCGTGCGCCTCGGGGTTGGCGAGGTCGGCGAAGGCCTGGGGCACGCCGTCGACGCCGACGGTGCCGGTGATCCACGAGGACAGGTCGACCTTGCCGTCCGCGAGCGCGGCGAGCGCGGCCGCGAACTCGGTGGGCTCGTAGGCGAGCACGAACTGCAGGTTGATCTCGCGTCCGATCGCCAGCAGCGGATGGATCGTGTCGGGCTGCATGCACACGCCGACGATGAGGATGCGGGTGTCCTTCGGCGACATCCGGATCGCCTGCTCGATCATCCCGGGCACGCCGACGGCCTCGAAGATCACGAGCGGCCGCACACCGTCTGCTGCGCGCCACGCCTCGATCGCCGTGGTCTCGCGCGGGTCGACGACGACGTCCGCACCCATCGCCTCGGCCAGCGAACGGCGCTTCGGCGAGAAGTCCGCGGCGATGATCGGACCGACGCCGCGCATCTTCAGCTCGGCGATGCACGCCAGGCCGACCGGGCCGCACCCGAGCACGATCGCGCTGTCGCCGATGGCGATCCGGCTCTTCGCGACCGCGTGCACGCCGACGGCGAGCGGCTCGGTGAGCGCAGCCAGGTGGGGCGGCAGGCCGCCCGGCACCTTGAGCGCGAGCATCTCGTTCATCACCATCAGGTCGGCGTACCCGCCGTTGTAGGCGTTCGAGTAGCCGAGCGCGTGCACGCCGCCGGAGTCGAACGCGACCGGCATGCTCACGACGACGTCGCCGACCTTCAGGTTGTCGACGCCCTGGCCGAGCTCGACGACCTCGCAGCAGAACTCGTGGCCCATCACCGTGTCGCGATCGGACTCGAACGGGATCGGCGCCATCGGGTCCGGCGGACCGTCGCCGGCCAACGCCTCGCGCAACGAACGCACCTCGGCGCCGTGGCGCAGCGTGTGCAGGTCGCTGCCGCAGATCCCGCAGGCGAGCACCTTCGTGAGCACCTGCCCGGCTGCAGGCGTGGGATCGGGGAGGTCGTCGACTCGCAGTTGCCAGTCGCGCATGATGGTGGCGCGCATCGCGGCGACACTACGGCCGGGCCGGCGCGGAGGGTCAGCCGGAGAAGTGGGCGATCGCGGCGGTGATGACCGCGAAGCCGGCGGCGGCGTCGACGGACGTCTGCACATCGCAGTTCGGCGGCGGGACCTCGCGCAGGTTGCGCCGGTCGATCACCGTCTGCCCGCGGGTGTGCTCACCGATGGTCTCGATCACCACGTGTGACGACGTGCGCACGAACAGCTCCGGGTGGGTGAGGGCCAGCACCGCGCAGGGATCGTGGACCGCCGGGCCCGCCATGTCGTGGTGGCGGCTGACGTACGTGGTGCTGAAGAAGTCGAACAGGTCGGCGAGCACCGCCGCCAACCTGCCGGGCAGGGCCCGCACCGCAGCGATGCGGTCGGGAGTCGCCTGGAACTGGTGGGTGAGGTCGAGACCGCTCACGATCAGCGGACCGCCGTAGCCGAACACGATCGCCGCCGCCTCGGGATCGGCCCATATGTTGAACTCGGCAGCCGCGGTGCGGTTGCCGAACGTGCCGCCACCCATCAACGAGATCCCGGCGATCCGGTCACCGAGGTCCGGTGCGGCGCGCAGCGCGAGCGCGATGTTCGTGAGCGGCCCGGTCGGCACGAGCCACGTGCCCTCGTGCGCCCGGCAGGTCTCGATGATGAACCCGACTGCGTCGGTGCTCGCCGCCGGGCCGGACGGCTCGGGCAGGTCGGCACCGTCCATGCCGCTCTCGCCGTGCACGTAGCCGGCATGCCTCGGCTCGGCCACCAGTGGACGGGCGGCGCCCGAGTGCACCGGGGTGTCGATGCCGAGCAGGTCGCGCACGATGATCGCGTTGCGCGTGGTGGCGTCGAGCGGCGCGTTGCCGGCGACGGTGGTGATGCCCAGCAACTGCGTGTGCAGGGCCGCGACCACCATCGCGATCGCGTCGTCGTGGCCAGGGTCGCAGTCGAGGATGATCGGCACGTTGGGCGACATGAACCCCGAGCATGCCACCGTTACGCTCCCGCCGATGAGGTTCCTGACGGCGGCGATGTGCTGCGCCGCGCTCGCGTCGGGTGCCGCGGCGTGCAGCGGCTCGTCGGCCACCAGCCCACCGAGCCCGGTCGCCGGCTCGACCTCGATCGCGACGAGCTCGCCCGCCGCGCCGGCCGCGGCCGGCACCGGGACCCCGGCCTCGACCGCGGTCGTCGTGAAGCCGTCAGGCTCCACCGCGCCGGC
>JAODBQ010000380.1 GCA_025464045.1 Ilumatobacteraceae bacterium | reverse complement strand
TCAACTCTCTGTCCCTCCACGTCGCTCTTCCGATCTCACGGAGACCGGCACCTGCACCTGCACCTGGGTCGCCGCGGCCCGCCGCGGCATCGCCGGCGGCGTCCTCGACACCGCCGGTCGATGCTGGCACGGCTGCGTCTGGCGACGCGCCGCCTCCTGCCGCCGCGTCGACGGCACCGCCGCCCTCATCGCCGACATCGGCGGACGTGACGTCCTCGGCGACGTTGTCCGAGACCGTCGCCTCCGGACGCGGGGCGATCGCGCCGCCCGCCGGATCGTCATCGCCGACGACGTCAACATCGCCAACGACGTCGACGTCGGGCGCGATCGAGGCCGCGGTGGCCAGGTGGAGCGAGGTCGTGCCGACGTTGCGCGGCATCGCCCGACCGCTGTTCTCGGCCGTCACCGTGCTCGGCGAGCGTGACGGCAAGCTGGCGATCGGCACACCGAACGAGGCCCATCGCACGCGCTCGTCGGCGCACGTCGCCGAGCTCGAGGCCGCCGTGGCGACGATCGTCGGCGCCACGGTGTCGGTGCTGCTGGTGGTCGACGGCGCGGCGGACCCGGAGGGGCTGCTCGGCGACTCGCCGATGATCGGCGCCGGCTCCGCAGCGCGGGTCGTCCCGTTGAAGGCGCGGGCGGCGAACACGTCGGTGCGTCGTGACGCGCCGGATCCGGGTGTGGTGGCCGACGCTGAGGGGGAGTCCGACCTCGGGGCCGCTGCCGATCAGACCGCCCCCGACCAGCACACCGACGAGAGCGACGAGGCGATCGACATGAGCGCGCTCACCGACGTGCCGCCGGAATCGGTGCTCGGTCCCGTCGATCGACTCCTGCAGGCCTTCCCCGGCTCGCAGGAGATGGACGAGCGCTGATGGCTGCGGTCTACACCCAGCCCGTCCAGGCGCTGATCGACGAGCTCGGCCGGCTGCCGGGCATCGGTCCGAAGTCGGCCCAGCGGATCGCGTTCCACCTGCTCAAGGCGTCTGGCGACGAGGTCGCCCGGCTCGCCTCGGCGATCACCGAGGCGAAGCTGCGGGTGCGGTTCTGCAGCCGGTGCTGGAACGTCGCCGATGCGGAGCTGTGCCCGATCTGCGCCGACGACCGCCGCGACCCCTCGTTGCTGTGCGTGGTCGAGGAGTCCCGGGACATCGTCGCCATCGAACGGACGGGTGAGTACAACGGTCGCTACCACGTCCTGCTCGGGGCGATGAGCCCGCTCGACGGCATCGGCCCGGAGCAGCTGAAGATGAAGGAGCTGTTCGTGCGCCTGGAACCGGAGGGGGTGCGCGAGGTGATCCTGTGCACGAACCCGAACACCGAGGGCGAGGTGACGGCGATGTACATCGCGCGGATGCTCAAGCCGTTCGGGATCGCGGTCACGCGCCTCGCCAGCGGCCTGCCGGTCGGCGGCGATCTGGAGTACGCCGACGAGCTGACGCTCGGCCGGGCCCTCGAAGGACGCCGTCCGCTCTCCGCTTGAGCGCCTGACGTGCGCGGCAGCGGCTGCGGCGGAAAAATGACTGAGGCACCACCACTGCAGCTGGTAGCGGGCGGACGGGCCAACTGCAGAAGTGATGCCTCAGATGTTGGACTCTCCGGCTGTGCAGCCGCTGACGGCCTGTCCGGTGAGTACGTTGCGGTTACGTTACAAGCATGACGGGTAGGTGTCAACGCTTGGAGCAAATGATCCGCCGAGCTCCCCGGTTCGTGTGATCGGGGGCCACCACCCGAGCGCGACACGTTGCGCGCGGCCGATCGGTTTGGTGCCCGCGAGCGCCGCCGCAACCGCTCACGGCCGGGGCCGGGGCCGGGCCACGCCGGTCAGACGGTGCGAACGATCAGGGCATCGCCTTGGCCGCCACCGCCGCACAGGGCGGCTGCACCCATGCCGCCGCCGCGGCGACGCAGCTCGTGCAGGAGCGTCAGGGCGAGGCGATTGCCGCTCATCCCGATCGGGTGGCCGAGGGCGATCGCGCCGCCGTTGACGTTGACGATGTCGTCGGTGATGCCGAGATCAGCCATCGAGGCGATCCCGACAGCGGCGAAGGCCTCGTTGATCTCGAACAGGTCGAGGTCGCCAATGGTCGTCCCGGCACGCTCGAGCGCCTTGTTGATCGCCCGGCTCGGCTGCTGCAGCAGCGACACGCTGTCCGGACCGGCGACCATGCCGTAGGACACGAACTGCCCGAGCGGGGTGACGCCACGGGCCTCGACCGCCTTCTCGCTCATCAGCACCAGCGCTGACCCGCCGTCGCTGATCTGCGACGCGTTGGCCGCGGTGATCGTTCCGTCCTTGTCGAACGCCGGCTTCAGCCCGGCGAGCGACTCCATCGTGGTGCCGGGCCGGACGCCCTCGTCGGTCTCGACCAGGATCGGCTCACCCTTGCGCTGGGGGATGCTGACCGGGACGATCTCCTCGGCCAGGCGGCCGTCCTTGATGGCGTTGGCGGCGCGCTCGTTGCTCTTCACGGCGAGGTCGTCCTGCTGTTCGCGGGTGATCGTGCCGGCCGCGTAGCGCTCGGTGCCGAGGCCCATCAGGCAGCTGTCGAACGAGCACCACAGGCCGTCGGCGATGATCGCGTCCTTGAGCTCGGTGTGGCCGTAGCGGAACCCGCCGCGGGCGCCGGGGAGGATGTACGGCGCGTTGGTCATGCTCTCCATGCCACCGGCGACGACGATGTCGGCCTCCCCGGCCGCGATCATCTGGTTGGCCAGGTAGATCGTGTTCAGCCCGGACAGGCACACCTTGTTGACGTTGACGGACGGTGTGCTCAGCGGCACGCCGGCCTTGAACGCCGCCTGACGGGCGGGCACCTGGCCCTGGCCGGCCATCAGGACCTGGCCCATGAGGACGTGCTCGACCTCCTCGGGGGACACGCCAGCGCGCTCGAGGGCGGCCTTGATCGCGAAGCCGCCGAGCTCGGCAGCGCTGAACGGCGACAGCGCGCCGCTCATCTTGCCGATCGGCGTGCGGGCTCCAGCGACGATGTACGAACCAGGCATGACCAGCCCCCTCAGTGCAGGTTTACAGGTGTGGTCGACCAGCGTACGCCGCCCCAGTGACCGACCGGTACCGGTTCGCGAGGGCAGTGGCGCACGTCGCTCGGCAGCTAGGTGACGGTGCGCAGCGCGTCGTAGACGCTGTCGGACTCGTAGCTCGAGGCCCAGATGATGATCCCGGCCCAGCCGCTGACGAGTGCCACGTTCGACTTCTGGACGATGCTGTCACCGTCGGGGAAGAAGACGGTGTGCTGCACGGTGCACGTGACCTCGGCGGGCGGTGGCCCGAGGCGGACCGCCGGCACGCCGCCGTCCGCGCTCGAGATGGTCGGCGAGGTCTTCGTGGGCAGCACGAGCGGCGGGACCTGCACGGTCGAGAACGTGTGCACACCGGTGAACGTCTGGCTCCAGCCGAACGTCACCTCGCCGCTGGCGTCGCGCTGGAGGGTTGCGCCGGCCGTGTTGGCGATGCCGGGCGCGTTGGACGTCGTCACCGAGCTCGTCGTCAGGTTCGTCCCGTCCGGGCACGGCGCGCCGCCGACCGAACGGCGCCAGTGGCGTCCGTACGCGGGCACGCCGAGCTCGAGCTTGGATCGCGGTTGGCCGGTCGCGTCGGCGACCTTGTTCGAGTAGTTGACCACCTGCTGGACCCACGTGATCGGGGCCGTCGCGCTCGGCGTACCAGGGCTCCAGTCGTAGACCATCAGCCGCAGCCGGTCGATGAACGGCAGGATCTGGTCCTGGGCGTACACCCAGTAGTCCTTCTGCTGGCCGACGGTCGTGGCGTTCCAGACCGGCGGGATCGTGATCGTCAGCACCTTGCCTTTGTCGTGCAGCGCCGCGCCCAGCTCGTTGACGAACTGGACCCACAGCGGCATCGTCGTTGCCCACGTGGAGGAGCCGTCGGTGAACGCGAACACCTCGTAGTCGAGGTCGATGCCGTCGAAGCTGCTGGCGATGCCGCTCACGCCGTTGACCGCGATGTACACCAAGTTGGCGATGTGCGCGGCGCGGCGCACCGGGTCCGCCAGGATCGACTGCATGCCGAGCTTGCCGGCGCCGTCGGTGACGGTGGGGATCACCGTCAGCTGTCGCGCACGGGCGGTGGCGACGGAGCTGGCGAAGCGCTTGGCCTCGGTCGCGCCCCCGACCTGGATCACCGTGCCGTCCGCGACGGCGGTGAGGAAGAACGGTGAGACCTCGTCGTAGAGCTGCGCGTCATCGACGGAGCCGTAGCTCGACGAGCCGGCGGAGGTGTCCCAGTACGGCACCCAGATGTTGACGAACGGTGGACGTGTCGCGTGCGCGTCCGGCTGCGAGCCGAGGAGCAGGGGGACGAACGCGGCGAGGACGACGAGGACACCACCGGCGCGACGGAACCCGCGACGGCACGCGTGAGGACGCGGCTTCGCAGCCGGGCGGCGGAGCATCCGCGAACGGTAGTCGCCGGCCGCCCGTCGTTCTCGGCGCGAACGTCGCAGCGCGACGGCCCGACCGCGCGCCGTCGTCGGATCGCGGCCGTCAGGCCAGCTCGTCACGTCGCCCGTCACGTCGCTCGTCACGTCGCTCGTCACGTCAGCTGTGTGCGTCAGCGCGCTCGGCGTCAGGTGGTCGGACTGATCGTCACCGAGGTGATCGTGATCGGTTGCGTCGGGGGGACGCCGTTGGCGCTCGGGTCCGGGTTGCCGAGCGCGTCCAGCGCGGCGACGACGGGCAGGTCGACCGGATCGACCTTGCCGAACAGCGAGTAGTCGGGTGCGAGCGCGGCCCCATCCGTGCCGCTGATCACGAAGAACTGGCTGCCGTTCGTGACCGCCCCCGGCCGCTTGGCCATCGCCAGGTCGCCGATCGCATACGCGGAGAAGCCGCCGGTCTCGACGGGGGTCTCGTACCCGGGACCGCCGGCGCCCGTGCCGGTCGGGTCGCCACACTGCACGACGAAGCCCGGGATCGCCCGGTGGCACGGCGTCGCATCGAAGTAGTGGTAGCGGGCGAGGTACACGAAGCTGTTGACGGTCTGCGGCGCCAGCTTCGGGTCGAGGGTGGCGTGCAACGTGCCGTGGTCGGTGGTGATCGTGGCGACGTACGTGGTGGCCGGATCGATGCACATCGGTGGCACCGCGGTGAACTGCTGGCGCCTGGGCGACGAGCCGTCCGGCGCGGGGCACGCGCCGTCCGCCGCCGAGCTCTTCGTCGACGCCGGCGAGTCGCTCCCGCACGCGGCGAGCGCGATCGCGACGACGACCGCGACGATCAGGCCGGCGGCGACGCCCCTCGGGTGATGGGCACGCTTCGTGGTCGGTCGCATGCGCGCAGTCTTCCATCCGTCGATCCCGACCCCTCGTTTCGGCAGGACTCCCTACCCGTCGGTAACCTCGCCGGATGCAGGACATCCTCGACGCCATCGAATCGGGCGCCAGCGGTGCCGACATCGGCAACCTCTCCATCCCCGAGAGCTACCGCGGCGCCCACGTGCTCAAGGACGAGCAGGACATCTGGGCCGGTGTGCCGTCGGCCGAGAAGGACCCGCGCAAGAGCCTGCACGTCGGCGAGGTGCCCACTCCCGAGCTCGCGCCGGACGAGGTCTACCTCGCGGTGATGGCCAGCAGCATCAACTTCAACACGGTGTGGACGACGATCTTCGAGCCGGTGAGCACGTTCGGTCCGCTCGCCCGGCTCGGCCGCGAGAGCGGGTGGGCCAAGCGCCACGACCGCGACTACCAGGTGGTCGGCAGCGACGCCTCGGGCGTCGTGCTGCGCGTCGGTTCGGCCGTGCGCAACTGGAAGCCGGGCGACCGCGTCACCGTGCACTGCAACCACGTCGACGACCAGGACCCGAGTGCCCACGACGACTCGATGCTCGCCACCAACCAGCGCATCTGGGGCTACGAGACGAACTTCGGCGGCCTCGCCGATCTCGCCGTGGTCAAGGCCAACCAGCTGATGCCGAAGCCCGCCCACCTGACGTGGGAGGAGGCGGCGGTCAACGCGCTGTGCAACTCGACGAGCTACCGGATGCTCGTGTCGCGCAACGGGGCGCGGATGAAGCAGGGCGACGTCGTCTTGATCTGGGGTGCCACGG
>JAODBQ010000374.1 GCA_025464045.1 Ilumatobacteraceae bacterium | reverse complement strand
TCGCCCACCTGGTCAAGCTCGTCGGAGACGGCAGCGTGGCGTGCGACACGGCACCGGCGCGGCTGCGCTCGACGTTCACGGCCGCCTGAGTTCGGTGCCCGCGTCTCGCCGAGCGCTCCGACGTCAGTGGTACTGGTCGAGGATGCTCGTCTCGGTGAGCCGGTTGAGCGTGTCCTTGATCGCGTGGGCGAGCTCCTCGTCGATGCCGGGCACCACCGCGATCTCCGACGCCGTGGCCCGCTGGAGCTTGGCCAGCTCGCTGAAGTGCGTCGTCACGGCGAGGGCCAGCTCCGGCGACAGGTGCTGCACGCGCGCCAGCAGGCGCAGGCCCTTCGGGGACGCCGAGGTGTCGCCGTCGTGGCCGGTGCCGGCGTACGAGTCGGCGATGGTCGGGTAGTCGGCGAGCACCAGCTCCAGCTCGTTCTCCAACTCACCGAACACCTCGTCGAGCTGCAGCCGCAGCAGCCGGGCGTCGACGCCGAGCTCGATGATCATCGTCTCGATCTCGGCGGCGATCCGGCGCACCATCTCGCCGCGCTGGACCACGGCCGCCACGTCGCGCACCGTGACCACGTCCTCGACCTCCAGGGCGGTGAGGTTGCCGAGTGCGTCGTCCAAGCGGGCCTTGTAGCGCTCCAGCGTCTGCAGCGCCTGGTTGGCCCGATCGAGCAACCGGCCGATGTCCTGGAGCTGGTGCTTGAGGCCACCGGCGTAGACGTTGATGACGCTCATCTCTTCGCTGATGCTGATGACGGGGACCTGCAGCGAGCGGGCGACGCGCTCGGCGGTGCGGTGGCGGGTGCCGGTCTCGCTGGTCGGCACGGTCGGGTCGGGCATCAGGTGGACGTTGGCACGGGCGATGCGCGAGGCGTTGGAGCCGAGGATGATCGCGCCGTCCATCTTCGCCAGCTCGGACAACCGCTGCGGGCTGAACTCGGCGTCGAGCAGGAACCCGCCTCCACAGATCGCGAGGACCTCGGGCGAGTCCGAGAGGACGATCAACGCGCCCATCTTCGCCCGCACGACGCGCTCGATGCCGTCGCGCAGCGGCTTTCCCGGCGCGACCATCGCCAGGGCCGCGTGGAGCGCGTCGTTTGCCGTGCTCGGCGGATTCATGGGCCGATTCTAGGGGACGACCCTCGCGACCCGGGTGCGGCGAGCACCGGTTCGACCGCGTTGCGTGCATCGCGGATCACCGTTCGGCGCCGGCGCGCCGCCCCCGACGCAGACCGACGGCGGTCAGCGCTTCGACGATGGTGGCGGCGCGGATGAGCCGGATCCCGGCCACCTCCGGGGTGTTGGCAGGGACCAGCGCGTGGGCGAACCCCATCCGCGCCGCCTCGGCGAGCCGGCGTGGGGCGTGCGACGCCTGGCGCAGCTCGCCGGCCAACCCGACCTCGCCGAACAGCACCACGTCGGGCGGGAGCGGGATGTCGGCCTGGGCACTGGCCACGGCGAGGCACACGGCCAGGTCGGCGCCCGGCTCGGTGAGCCGCACCCCGCCCACAGCCGAGGCGAACACCTCCTGCTGTGCCATCGGCACCTGTGCCCGCCGTTCGAGCACGGCGAGCAGCAGTGCGAGGCGCCCCGGATCGAGACCCTGCGCGCTGCGACGCGGGGGTGCTCCCGAGGTGACCACGTTGGTGAGCGCCTGGACCTCGACCAGCAGCGGGCGATGGCCGTCGAGGGTGGGGGTGACCGCGGATCCGGCGACCCCGGCACGCCGGTCGGTGAGGAACAGCCGGCTCGCGTCGGGCACGCCGACGAGCCCCTCCTCGACCATCTCGAACACGCCGAGCTCGTTGGTCGAGCCGAACCGGTGCTTGACCGCGCGGAGCAGGCGCAGGGCGTGGTGACGGTCGCCCTCGAAGCTCAGCACCGTGTCCACCACGTGCTCGAGCACGCGCGGGCCGGCGAGCCCACCGTCCTTCGTGACGTGCCCGACGAGGATCATCGGCACCCCGCGCTGCTTGGCCTCCGCAACCAGGCGGTGGGCGCAGCCGCGGACCTGCACGATGCTGCCGGGCGCCGAGCCGAGCTCGGGATCGGCGATGGCCTGGATGCTGTCGACGACGACCAGCGTCGGCTGCACCTGGTCGATCGCGGCGACGATGTGGGGGAGCGAGGTCTCCGGCAGCAGCCACAGCGCCGGGTTGGCGGCCGCACCGAGGCGCTCGGCGCGCAGCCGGACCTGTTGCGCGCTCTCCTCGGCGCTGACGTACAAGGTGCGGCCCGGCCACCGGGCGAGGAGCTGGGTGAGCAGGGTGCTCTTGCCGATGCCCGGCTCGCCGCCGAGGAGCGTGACCGAACCGGGCACGAGTCCACCGCCGAGCACGCGGTCGATCTCGGCGATGCCCGTTGGCTGCGGGCGACCGACCAGTGCGTCGACGTCTCCCAGCAGCGTCGGCATGGCCGACGGGCCGTGGGCGAGGGCGAGCACGGTGGCAGGATCAGGACCCTCGACGTCCTCGATCAGCGTGTTCCACGCGTTGCAGGCGGGGCACCTCCCGCCCCACTTCGGGTGCGTGGTGCCGCAGTCGTTGCAGCGGTAGACGACTCGTGCCTTGGCCATGTGCGGCACCGTACGCGCGGGGTGTGTGGGAGTTCGGCGATGTCACCCGTCACGGGCGCACCGGACGCCGGCTCCGGGGTTCCCGGAGCCGGCATCGCGACGAGCGCTACTCGGCGACGGGGGTGGTGTCGCCCTCGACGCCGGTGGCGGCGAGCTCGACTGCGGCAGGCGGCATGAAGCCGGGCACGGCGTTGAACGTGAGCCGCTTCTCGCCCGGCTTGTCCGGGTCCTCCTCCGTGTCGACGACGATGATCTCACCGGCGTTGAACTGCTTGTAGAGGATCTTCTCGGACAGCGCGTCCTCGATCATCCGCTGGATCGCACGGCGCAACGGCCGGGCACCGAGCTGCGGGTCGTAGCCGCGCTCGGCCAGCAGCAGCTTGGCCGGCGGCGTGAGCACCAGCGAGAGCCCCTGGAGCTCCAGCTGGTTCGAGACCCGCTGGATCATGAAGTCGACGATCTCGACGACCTCTTCCTTGGACAGCTCGTGGAAGACGATGACCTCGTCGATGCGGTTGAG
>JAODBQ010000362.1 GCA_025464045.1 Ilumatobacteraceae bacterium | reverse complement strand
CCAGCGGTGAGCGGCCGACGGCGCGCTCGGTCGGTACACCGGCGGCGGCCAGCGCGCGCTGGAGCTCGGTGAGCTGATCGTTGGTCCGGGCGAGCACGGCGATGTCGCTGCCGGCGCGGTGGTTGAGCGCGGCGCGCACCTGGCGGGCGACGCCGATCGCCTCGTCCAGCTCGGTGGCGTACTCGCGGACCGCGATCGCCAGCCCGTCCGGCCGATCACTGCGGGTGTCGTCGGCGAGGCCGCCGGCGGCCAGCGCCGCGGATCCGGCGCGCACGACCTGCGGCGTGCAGCGGTAGTTGGTGGTCAACGACAGCACGGTCACACCGGGGTAGCGGTCCTCGACGTTGGCAAGGGTCGTGTGATCGGCGCCGTTCCAGCCGTAGATCGCCTGGCGCGGATCGCCGACCAGGCAAAGATCCGGTCGGCGGTCGCGCCACGCCTCGAGGAGCGCGTGTTGGAGTGGGTTGAGGTCCTGTGCCTCGTCGACGTAGAAGTGGCGGAACCGCCATCGCACCACGTCGGCGAAGACCGGGTCGCCCCGCATCGCGTCGAGGGTGCGTTCGAGGAGGTCGTCGAAGTCGATCACCCCGCGGCGTCGCTTCAACCGTTCGTACGCGCCGGCCACCTCGGCGAGACGGACCGCCGGCACCGCGCTGCGCCGACGCTCCCGCCGGCACGCGGCCTCGTAGGACTCCGGGCCCAGCATCCGCGCCCTGGCCCAGTCGACATCGGCGATCGCCAGGTACGGAGCGACGTCGAGGCGCAGCTCGGTCATGCACTCGCGCATCAGGCGCAACCGGTCGGTGGCGATCTGCGGCATCTGCTCGTTGCGGGTGAGTGCGCGGTCGCGCAGCAGGCGCAGGGCGACGCTGTGGAACGTGCCGGCCTCGATCGGGTCGCGCAGCTCCAACCGCCGCAGCCGCCGCTTCAGCTCACCGGCGGCGTCGCGGGTGAACGTGAGCGCGAGCGTGTGCTTGGCCTCCGCCGACTCGGTGACGATGCGGTGGGCGATCCGCTGGGTGAGCACCGTGGTCTTGCCGGAGCCGGCGGCTGCGATCACGGCCAGTGGGAGCGCCGACGTGGTGACGGCAGCGCGCTGATCGGCATCGAGACCGATCAGGAGACGCTGCGGATCCATCAGCCAAGACTACGGACGGCGGTCACTACGATCTCGCGGATGCCGTATCCGAAGAAGAACCTCAACGCCAATGAGACGATCGCTCTGGACATGCATCCGCACTGGTGGTACTTCGCCCGGCCGGCCGCAGCGCTCGTCGGCGCCATCGTCATCGGCATCATCATCCTCATCGAGGGACCGAAGGGGAGCGCCGGCACGTTCTTCCACTGGCTGGCCATCGTCCTGCTCGTCATCACCGCGCTGTGGTTGATCGGGCGGTACCTCAAGTGGCGCACGACGAACTTCGTGATCACGTCCCACCGGCTGATCTTCCGCCAGGGCGTGTTCGCCAAGAGCGGCATCGAGATCCCCCTGGAGCGCGTCAACAACGTCAACTTCTCCCAGGGCATCTTCGAGCGGATCCTCGGCGCCGGCAACCTGCTCGTCGAGTCGGGCGGCGAGGACGGCCAGCAGCGGTTCACCGACATCCGCCACCCCGACCGCGTGCAGAACCTGATCCATGCCCAGATGGAGGGCCACGCCGTGCGCCGCGCCGGCTACCCGAATGCGAACGTGCCGATGCCGCCGCCGCAGCTCGACGTGGCCGACCAGCTCGAGCGGCTGGAGGGGATGCTCCAGCGCGGCACCCTCACGCCAGACGAGTTCGAGCTGCAGAAGCAGCGCCTGCTCGGTTCGTGACGGTCCTGACGGTCGTGACGGTCGTGCCTGTGCTCGGCGTCCGGTGAGCGCGGCGCGGGTCGTCAGCCTCGTCCCCTCGGTCACGGAGACGCTGCTCGCGTGGGGCGTCGACGTCGTCGCGTGCACGCGCTTCTGCGAGCAGCCGGACCTGCGCCACGTGGGCGGCACGAAGGATCCCGACATCGACGCGATCGTCGAGCTCGCGCCGGACGTCGTGGTGGTCGACGAGGAGGAGAACCGCAAGCCGGACGCCGACGCACTGCTCGCCCGAGGCCTGCGCCTCCACGTCACCCACGTCACGGCCCTCGCCGACGTCCCGCCGACGCTCGCCGCACTGGCCGACGCGGTCGGGGTGTCGCCCACGCCGACGATGCTGCCGCCGCCGGCCACCGAGCACTCGGGCGATGCCTGCGTGCTGATCTGGCGGCGACCGTGGATGACGATCAACGCCGACACCTATGGCTCGACCGTGCTCGCCCATCTCGGCATCGGCAACGTCTTCGGCGACGCGGCGGAGCGCTACCCGCAGGTGACGCTCGCCGAGATCGCGCAGCGCACGGGTGCGCTGGTGCTCTTGCCCACGGAGCCGTACGCGTTCGCGGACCGGCACGTCCGCGAGCTGCAGGGCGCGCTGCACGGGGCCGACGTCCGCCTGCTCGACGGCGCCGACCTGTTCTGGTGGGGGGCGCGCACACCGGGCGCGCTCGAACGCCTCGCGGCCGAGCTCAGCCGAGGCCGAGCGCCGTGCTGAACCGCTCCAGCGAGTCGAGGTCGAACGGGGCGCGCAGCGCGATGTTCACCTGGTCGGCGCCGGCCGCGACGTACTGACCGATCCGGTCGACGATCTCCTCGTCGGTGCCCTTCAACACGCCGGGTGCGACAGCGCGGGCGAGCGCCCCGAACTGCTGCTCGAGGCTCTCCTGGGTGAACGCGAGCCCGGTGTTCACCGCGCAACGGATCTCGCCCGGGTCGCGACCGACGGTCTCGCAGTGGCGGTGCAGCACGGCCCGCTTGGCCGCGAATGCGTCCGGCGCGACGAACGGGACGTTCCATCCGTCGGCGTACTGCGCGGCGATCTTCAGCGTGCGCTTCTCCCCGCCGCCGCCCACCCAGATCGGGAGCTTCGCCTGCACCGGACGCGGCTCGTTGCGTGCCGCGGTGAGGTCGAAGTACGTGCCGTGGAAGTCGGTGACCTCGTCGTGCAGCAGCCCCCGCAGGCACTGGATGCCTTCCTCGGTCTGGTCCATCCGGATCTTGATGTCGGGGAACGGGATGCCGTAGGCCTCGTACTCGACCACCGCCCACCCGGCGCCGATGCCCATGTCGGCGCGGCCGCCGGAGAGCTGATCGATGGCCGTGATCGCCTTCGCCAGCACCGCCGGATGGCGATAGCCGATCGAGTAGACGAGCGAGCCGCAGCGCACCTTGGTGGTCGAGCAGGCCAGCGCGGCATGCATCGCCACCGCTTCCAGGCACGCCGCGTCGTCGGGCTTGCCGGTGGCACCGTAGAAGTGGTCCCAGACGCTGATCCAACCGAAGCCGAGGTCCTCGACCTTGCGCCAGACGCTGCGCAACTCGTCGGCGGTGGTGTGCTGCAGGCCGACGTGGACTCCGAAGACGGTCATGCCGGGAACGTACTCTGTGCCCATGCCCGCCGCCTTGGTCCAGCCCGACGTCACGATCGAGTACGAGACGTTCGGTTCGTCCGACGATCCGGCGGTGCTGCTGGTGATGGGCTTCACCGCCCAGATGACCGCGTGGCGCGACGGCTTCTGCCAGATGATCGCCGACGGGGGCAGGTTCGTGATCCGCTTCGACAACCGCGACTGCGGGCTGTCCACCAAGTTCGACGGTGTGGAGGTGGACCTGGCGGCGGCGCTGGCGGCGATGCGGGACCGGCAGCCGACACCGCCCGCGCCGTACACGCTCAGCGACATGGCGGCCGATGCGATCGGGCTGCTCGACCACCTCGGCATCGAGCGCGCCCACGTGCTGGGCGCGTCGATGGGCGGGATGATCGCGCAGACGATGGCGATCGACCACCCGACGCGCACGCGCAGCATGATCTCGGTGATGAGCATGCCCGGTGACTTCCAGTACGGCAAGCCGTCGCCGGAGGCCGCAGCCGTGCTCTTCTCGCCGCCGCCCACCGACCGCGACGCGTACATCGCGGCCTCCGCGAGCTCGCTGGTGTTCCAGTCGAAGAAGTACGCCGACGCCGAAGCCAGCAAGGCGCAGGCGGCCCTCAGCTACGACCGCTCCTTCTATCCG
>JAODBQ010000361.1 GCA_025464045.1 Ilumatobacteraceae bacterium | reverse complement strand
GGGCTACTTCAAGGACGAGGGCATCGACGCCCAGTTCATCTCCGGCGGAAGTGGCATCAACCCCCTCTCGCTCGTCGAGAGCGGGCAGGTGATGATGGCCGACGCCAATGGCTCGGACATCCTGACGGCCGTCAGCAAGAACATCCCGCTGCAGTGCTTCGGCACGATCTACCAGAGCACGCCGAACGCGCTGATGTCGCTGGGCAAGGACCCGCTGATGACGCTGGCCGATCTGAAGGGCAAGACGGTCGGCTTGCCGACCGGCGAGCAGCAGCTCCTCACGGCCATGCTCAAGCAGGCCGGTGTCGACCCGTCCACGGTGGAGATGGTCAGCGTCGGCACCGATCCGTCGGTGCTCACCTCCGGTCAGATCCAGGGCTACATCGGCTACGGCACGCAGCAGGGTCTGTCGCTGCAGAAGTCTGGCGTCGACGTCAAGATCGTGTACTTCGACGAGCTCGGTGACCCGGACTACGGCAACGCCTTCTTCGCCACGACGGCGACCCTGAAGGACAAGGCTGACCTTGTGACGCGGTGGCTCAAGGCCGACCTCAAGGGCTGGCAGGACTACGTCGCGGACCCCGAGGGTGCGGCGAAGCTGACCTGGGACCTGTACAACACCGAGACCCAGGCGGTGCTCGCCAACGAGCAGGAGTCGGCGAAGGCCGCGGTGCCTCTCATCACGGGGGGCAAGGCCGCCGACCACGGCCTGCTGTGGGTCGAGGAGGACGCGTTCAAGCAGGTCTACGACCTGTACAAGGCGGCCGGCGTCATCACCGGCGACGTCGATCTGACGAAGGTGTACACGCAGCAGTTCCTCCTCGCTGCCGGCGCGAAGGCGTAGGCGTGGCGGCGTGGCCGACCAGTGGGCGGTGGCACGTCGGCGGCATCGTCGGGCCGGCGCCGGTCGTTGCGGCGGGTGATCCGCCGGTCGGCCCGCTCGAGCTCGTCGTCGAGGCCGGCGTGATCACGGCGATCCGCGCTGGCGGACCCGTCGCCGCGGTCGAGCCGTGGCTCGTCGTCGTGCCGCTGCTCGTCAACGCCCACGACCACGGGCGAGGGTGCGGCAACGTGCTTGCCGGGATCCCGGACGGCCCGCTCGAGGACTGGATCACGTCGCTGATCGAGCATCCGCCGACGACGCAGGAGGAGCTGGTCGGCGACGGCTGCCGGGCGATGCTCGCCTCGGGCATCGGCGCGACGGTGCTCTGCGTCAATCCGCAGGGCCCCGACACGGCCGCCGAGGTGGTTGCCGCAGCGCACGCGGCGCGCCGCGTCGGGGTCCGGGCAGCGATCGTGTACCCCTTCGCCGACACGATGGGCGACCTGTACGGCAGGCCCCGCGACGCCACCGGATGGAGCGCGGCGGAGATCGGCGAACGACTCGCCGCGGTCGACGCGATCGCGGCTGAGTTCGACGACGGCCTGATCGAGGTCCAACTCGGTCCGGTCGGCCCGCAGTGGGTCAGCGAGGGCACCCTCGGCGCCGTCGGCGCGCATGCGCGGCGCACCGGACGGCGGGTGCACATGCACTTGCTCGAGTCCAGGGCGCAGCGCGAGTGGGCGGACCGCACGTACCCGGAGGGGATCGTCGATCTCCTCCGCCGGACCGACCTGCTCGGCCCGCACATGTGCTTCGCTCACGGGACCAACCTGCGCGCCGACGAGCTCGCTGCCGTCGCCGAGAGCGGGAGCGTGCTCTCGCTCAACGTCAGCTCGAACCTGCGGCTCGCATCCGGCATCCCACCCGTCGCGGCCCTGCAAGCGACCACTGCCGAGCTGGGTGCCGGCCTCGACGGGATGGCTCTCGGCGACGATGCCGACTACTGGACGGAGCTGCGCCTGCTGCGCGGGATCGGGCAGGCACAGACGGGCTGCCGCGTTGACGCCGCGTCGATGTTCGACCGAGTGGTCCGTGGCGGCCGGCGCGCGCTGGGTTCGTGCGCACCCGAGCCCGTCGCCACGGGCAACCTTGCCGACTTCGTGCTGCTCGACCTCGGTGAGCACCGCCACCTCGCCGGCGCCGGCGGCTGGTCGTTCGCCGACATCGCGTTGGCCGCCGGGCGCCCGGCCACGGTCCGCGAAGTGTGGGTCGGCGGACGCGCCGTGTTCGACGCGTCGGCGCGACCCCCCGAGAGGGAGGGTTGCCATGCGCGGTGACACGCCGGCGACCACCGCCGCCACAGCCAATGCCTCCGCCACGCCTGCGGGCACGCCCGGATCGTCGGCGTCGACGCTCGCCGACCGCGACAACGGCGAACTGCGCATCGACCGGGTGTCATACGAGTACGGCGGTGGACGGCATCCCGTCGTCGCCGCCGTCGACGCTGTCGACTTCCGGCTCCCGGCCGGCCGCCTCGGCGCACTCGTCGGCCCGTCGGGGTGCGGCAAGTCGACGCTCCTGCGCCTCGCCGCCGGTCTGTTCGAACCCACGAAGGGCCGCATCTCGTTCGGCTCGACGAGCCCGGCCGAGCTGCGCAAGCGGCGCCGGGTCGGCTTCGCCTTCCAGGATCCTGCCCTGCTCGCGTGGCGCTCGGTCAGACACAACGTGGAGCTGCCGTTCGACCTCGCCGCGCTGCCGACCGATCGCGCCTGGATCGAGGAGCTCCTCGCGATCGTCGGGCTCACCGAGTGGGCCGACCGCCGCCCGCGCGAGCTGTCCGGCGGCATGCGCCAGCGGGTGTCGTTGGCGCGCGCCCTCGCGACCAAGCCGGACCTCCTGCTCCTCGACGAGCCGTTCGGCGCGCTGGACGAGATCACTCGTTCCGAGCTCAACCTGGAGCTCCTGCGGATCCTCTCCGCCACCGGCACGACCTGCCTGCTGGTGACGCACTCGGTCGACGAGGCGGTGCTGCTCGCCGATCGGGTCGTGGTGCTGTCCAACCGTCCGTGCGCGGTGCGCCTGGTCTACGACGTCCCCGAAGCGCGCGAGCGCCGTGGTGCCAGCCGCGACACGATCGAGTTCCTCGACCACTGCCGTACGGTGCGCGCCGCGCTCGCTGGATGAATGCCGTGTCCAGCGCCCCGATCGAGCTCGAAGCCGAGCTGGAAGCCGCCCGACGGGTGACCCCGCCGACAGCCGCGACCGCCACGTCGACAGCGCGCCGGCGGGGGCCGTGGCTCACCCCCCAGCTGACGCTGCCGGTGCTGGCGATCTGCCTCGTCCCCGCGGTCTGGGCGTTCATCGCCGAGACCGGGATGTTCGGCAACGCGGTCGTCGGTCCTGTGGAGACCGCCAAGGAGATCCACAGCCACTGGGACGTGCTCTGGCTCAACGCCAAGCCGACGCTGGAGGCGACGCTGATCGGCGTTGCCGTGCTGCTGGTCATCATCGCCGGCGGCGCCGTCGTCGTCGCGCTCGTCCCGCGGGTCACCGCGGGGCTCGCCGCCCTGTCGATCGTGCTCGGCACGCTGCCGTTGATCGTGCTCACCCCGATGCTGTCGCTGGTCACCGAGCGCGGCAGGAACCTCGTCGCCGAGGTGTGCGTGCTCGCCGGCCTGGTCCCCGTCGCGGCGACGTTGAGCGGCATGGCCCGCATCGGCGAGCGCGGGCGGGAGGACCTCGGCGCGGTGTACGGCACCTCCCGTTTGCGTTGGTGGCGCTTCGTCGGCTTCTGGCAGACGGTGCCGATCCTCGACATCGGCATCCGCGCCATGATCCCGTCCTGCTTCGTCGGCTCGATCGTTGCGGAGTGGTCGGGCGCATCGACGTCGCGCGGCCTCGGCCAGGTGATGACCAACGCGATGTTCAGCTACCAGCCGCCCTTGCTGTGGGCGACGCTGACGATCGCCGCGATCGGCTCGCTCGGCCTGCTCGCGTTGGCGACGCTGATCATGTACCCCCTCACGAGGAGGGTCCGATGAAGCGGTCGCGCAACACGTTCAGCATCATCGTCGTGCTGATCCTCCTGGTCGGCGTGTGGCAGGGCTACATCTGGTGGAAGCACATCCCGCCATATGTGCTGCCGACCCCGGCGCGCACCTTGCAGGAGGTCCGCGACAACTTCTGGTTGCTGCTGCGCTACGCCAAGGTCACCGCCGAGGGTGCCGCGCTCGGCCTCGCCGCCTCTGTGGTGCTGGCGATGGCCCTCGGGCTCGTCATCCATCGCTGGCCGCTCGCCCAGCACGTCGTCCTCACGTGGGCCGTGGTCGTCCGCACCGTGCCGATCGTCGGCATCGCCCCGATCGTCACGCTCATCACGGGACGCGGCTTCCTCACCTCGGTGCTGTGCGTGGTGGTGATCACGGTCTTCTCGCTGCTGCTCTCCGTCGTGCAGGGCTTCGAGGCGGTCCCCCCGGAGATCGCCGAGCTGGGCGCCCTGTACGCCACACCGTTCCATCGACGCGTGCGCATCACCCTGCTGCCTGCGGCGATGGCCGGTCTGCTCCACGGCCTGCGCGTCACGGCGCCGCTCGCCGTCCTCGGCGCGCTGCTGGCCGAGTTCCTCGACGGGTTCAAGGGCATCGGGCGCTTGATGGTGGTGTCGCAGGCGAACCAGGAGGTCGAGCTGCTGATGGCGGCGTGCATGACCGCCGTCGTGCTCAGCCTCCTGTCGTTCGCACTCGTCGAGGTCGCCGGTGCGCTCGCCGACCGGCGGGGCTACGGCGGATGAGCACGCGGACGAACACACGGATGGACAGGCGGACGAGCGACGGCAACGATGCCGCCGCCGACCCACGACGAAGGGAAGCCCACGGATGATCGTTGACACGGTCGGCAGTGCTGGAACGGCGATGCGCAGCACTGCGACAACGACGTTGCGCGACGACTCCTACATCGGTGGGAGGTGGGTCACCAGCACGGCGCCCGAGCGCTGTCGCGTGATCGACCCGGCCACCGAGGAGGTCATCGGCGAGGTGCCCGCCGGGTCCGCCGCCGACATCGACCTGGCCGTCGTCGCCGCGCGGTCGGCGTTCGACGACTGGGCCGCGAGGTCACCGGGCGACCGCGCCACGATGCTCGCCGGTCTCGGACCGATGATCGACGAGGCCGCCGGCGAGCTCATCGACCTCATCGTCGCCGAGGAGGGCGTCCCTTTCACCTGGGCCCGGGACGTCCACCTCGGTCGGCTCGCGGTGAACGTCGCCGCCCTGCCGGCGCTCGCCGAGCAGATGCCGCCGCCGGACGGCATCGGCCAGTCGCTGATCGTGCGCGAGCCGGCCGGCGTCGTCGGGAGCATCAGTCCGTGGAACTACCCCTTGGGCTTCCTCACGAAGGTGCTCCCGGCGCTGATCGCCGGCTGCACCGTCGTCATCAAGCCGTCCGAGCTGACCCCGTTCAGCGTCTATCGGATGACCGAGCTGATCGATCGTCTGGGCCTCCCGACCGGCGTGTTCAACGTCGTCGTCGGTACCGGTCCGGTCGCCGGCGCCGCCTTGGCTGCGCACCCTGGGATCGACATGTGCTCGTTCACCGGGTCCGTGCGCGCCGGGCAACAGGTGCTCGTCGCGCTGGCCGCCAACGTCACTCGGCCGGTGCTCGAGCTCGGCGGCAAGTCGGCGGCGATCGTGCTGGACGGTGCGCCCTTCGAGCAGGCGGTGCGCGGCACGTTGTGGAACTGCTACATGAACAACGGCCAGGTGTGCGGGGCCCAGACCCGCCTGCTCGTGCCCCGAGGCCGCCAGGACGAGGCGGCGCAGATCGCCGCCGACGCGGCGCGCGCGTACGTCCCGGGTCCTCCGGCCGACCCCGCCACGATGCTCGGACCGGTGGCCAACGCTCACCAGCACCAGGCGGTCCTCGCCTACATCCGCTCCGGGATCGACGAGGGCGCGACGCTGGTCTGCGGTGGACCGGACAGGCCGTCCGGTCTGGATCGTGGGTACTTCGTGCAACCGACCGTGTTCAGTGATGTCGACCAAGACATGACGATCGCGCAGCACGAGATCTTCGGACCCGTGCTGTCGATCATCGGCTACACCGACGAGGACCATGCGGTCCGGATCGCCAACAACTCCCAGTACGGGCTGTCGGGCGCGGTGTGGGCGGCGACGGACGAGGAAGCGGTGCGGGTCGCGCGGCGGATGCGCACCGGGCAGGTGCAGATCAACGGGGCGACGTTCAATCCGCTTGCTCCGTTTGGCGGGGTGAAGCAGTCGGGTCATGGTCGCGAACTCGGCAAGTTCGGCCTCGAGGAGTTCCTCGAGGTGAAAAGCATCCAGCTCTAACGGTTCGGCGGCGGGTCCTGTCGCGGCAGGAGCCTCCCACGGGCGCTCAGTAATCGCGCCGTGGGCCCCTCCTACGGGGCCACCCGCCGGCGAGCCGGTTTCGGTGCCCGGTTTTCCCGGGTAACGGGGACTGACGACCTTCGAGAGAGAAAGGAGCCAGTCCTATGGCTGAGTTGAGCGGCAAGCGAATCGCCTTCTTGATGGCAAATGAGGGTGTTGAGCAGGTTGAGTACTTCGAGCCTCGCAAGGCGGTTGAGGAGGCTGGGGCCGAGGTTGACGTGATTGCG
>JAODBQ010000338.1 GCA_025464045.1 Ilumatobacteraceae bacterium | reverse complement strand
TCGCGCGGCGCCGCCCGCGGCGCTTCGACGGGCGGATCGTCGGGTTCGTCCACCACGTCGCGGCGCTCCAGGTCGAGCATCGCCGCGACGAGGCCGGCTGCCACCTCGAGCACCTGCTCGTCCACCTCGTCGTACGTCATCGCCTCCGTGCTCTCGACCGCGATGATCCCGAGCAGCGCGCGGCGAACCACGAGCGGCGCGGCGAGCTGGCTGCGCGCGTCGACGAGCCCGGGCAGGTGGATCTCCGCTCCCGGCACGTCCGGCCCGGCCGCGCGCTGCACGGTACGCAGGTAGTGGAGCATCCGCTGCAGGTTGCCGATCCGCATCGACTTGCGGCCGGCCGCGGCCGTCCCGATGACGCCGTGGCCGAGCAGCACCTCCGAGCCGATCCCGAGCGTGTCGTAGCCGCGGCTGGCGAACGTGACGAGTCGCCCGCCGACCGGCTCGTGGAGCAGGAGGAGCACGTGCCGGTGCCCGAACAGCTCGACGATCGCATCGAGCGCGGCGTCGACGACCTCCTCGAAGCCGTCCGTCTCAGCGAGCCGGGTGCTGAACGCGGCGAGCGACCCGAGTCGTGCGGCGGCGTCGGTCACCGGTCGGCGTGGGTGCCACGCGAGGGGATCTGTTCCACGTGCAGCACCCGCAGCACCTCGACGGCGCGCAGCGCGAAGACGCCGCTCATCCCGGTCATCGCCGCGATCGCCTCGATCGAGCGTCGGACCGCGGTGAACGTCGGCCCCTCTCCTTCGGTGCGCACGTGGCGCACCAGCAGTCGGTACGAGTCCATCGTCCCGGGTTCCATGCAGAGGATGGTCGCCAGCGGGTTGCTGTGCAGGTTGGCGATCGACTTGTCGAGGAACTGGTTGGAGATCGCCACGTGCTGCGCGTCGACGCGGAACACCTGCGAGATGTGGACGAGGTTGGGCGTGCCGTCGGCCGACGAGGTGCACATCAGCGCAGGGATCTCGCCCTCGTAGCAACCGGCGATGTCGTCGACGGCGAGGGTCACCGCGATGCCTCGACGCGACGTCCGGCGGCCGGTCCGGGAGTCTGGTCGAACATCTCCTCGGCCTGCACCACCACCGCGACCGTCGCCAGCGGGAACATCCGCCAGCACACGTCGGACGGGATGCCCACCAGCGGACTGGCTGCCGCGAAGCGCTGCAGGTACTCGTCGATCAGCGCGAGGTCTCCCGGTGTCTGCGGCACGTTGGCCTCCACGATCGAACCCTTCCACTGCACCGACCGGTAGTTCGTGATGTCGGTGACGAGCACCGCCATCGACGCGCCCGGCACTGCGTTGCGCAACGCGGTCTCGGCGTCGGACGAGATGAGCACGCGCAGCCGGTCGCCGCCGATCGCGACGACGCCGTACACGCGCGCCGCGTCCGGCGTCCCCAGCGCATCGGCGGTCGCGAGGAACGACGCGACCGGACCGCGGACGAAGCGGGCGAGCTCGTCGTCGATGAGTGCCCCGAGCGACATCCGCCCGAGAGTAGCAACGCTCCCGACCTGACGGCGCTGCCGCGGGACCGGCCGTCAGCCGTTGCTGATCGGGGCGTGGCGGTGGGCTCGGTACCACTCGATCAGCGCCGAGGTGGACGCATCGTGCTGCGGCGGCGCGGCGGTCGAGAGCTCCGGCGTGATCTTGTTCGCGAGGGCCTTGCCGAGCTCGACGCCCCACTGGTCGAAGCTGTTCACGCCCCACACCGTGCCCTGCACGAAGACGATGTGCTCGTACAGCGCGATGAGCTGGCCGAGCACTGCCGGGGTCAGCCGTGGGGCGAGGATCGTGGTCGTCGGGCGGTTGCCGGGGAACACCCTGGCCGCCTGCTGGTGCCCCGGGATGCCCTCGGCGATCACCTCCTCGAGCGTCTTGCCGAAGGCGAGCGCCTCCCCCTGCGCGAAGAGGTTGGCGACGAGCAGATCGTGCTGCTCGTAGAGCGTGTGGTTCGGCTCCGCGAACCCGATGAAGTCGATCGGCACGAGCCGGGTGCCCTGGTGGAGCAACTGGTAGAACGCGTGCTGTCCGTTCGTGCCCGGCTCGCCCCACACGATCGGCCCGGTCGTGGTGTTCACCACACCGCCGTCGAGGCGCACGCTCTTGCCGTTGGACTCCATGTCGAGCTGCTGCAGGTAGGCGGGGAACCGCTTCAGCTCCTGCGCGTAGGGCAGCACCGCCTTCGTCTCGGCGCCGAGCACGTTGGCGTACCAGATGCCGAGCATCCCCAGCAGGAACGGTGCGTTCTCGGAGGCCGGGGCGGTGCAGAAGTGGGTGTCGATGGTGCGGAAGCCGCTGAGGAACTCGCGGAACGCCGTGGCGCCGATGGCGATCATCACCGAGAGGCCGACGGCCGAGTCGACCGAGTACCGACCGCCCACCCAATCCCAGAAGCCGAACATGTTCGCCGTGTCGATGCCGAACTCGCGGACCTTCTCGGCGTTGGTGCTGACGGCGACGAAGTGCTTGCTGACCGCATCGTCACCGAGCCTGGCCGTGAGCCAGCGACGCGCCTCGGAGGCATTGGTGATGGTCTCGACGGTGGTGAACGTCTTCGAGCAGACGACGACCAGGGTGGTGGCCGGCTCGAGGTCGGCGAGGTTGCCGGTGATGTCGGCACCGTCGACGTTGCTGACGAACCGGCACTCGAGCCCGGGCTGACCGAAGGCGTGCGTGGCGAGGAAGGCCATCGCCGGGCCGAGGTCGCTGCCGCCGATGCCGATGTTGACGACGGTGCGGATCCGCTCACCGGTGGCACCGCGCCACGTGCCGCTGCGGACCTGCTCGGCGAACGCACCCATCCGCAGGAGCACCTCGTGCACGTCGGGGACCACGTCGTGACCGTCGACTTCGATGTGCTCGCCGATCGGAGCACGCAGTGCGGTGTGCAGCACGGCGCGCCGTTCGGTCGTGTTGATCTTCTCCCCGGCGAACATCGCGTCGCGTCGGGCAGCGACGCCGGCGGCCTCCGCAACGGCGAGCGCCGCAGCCACCACCGCGTCGTCGATCAGGTTCTTCGAGTAGTCGATCCGCAGATCGCCGGCCGTGACGACGTACCGCTCGGCACGCCCGCGATCGGTGGCGAACAGCTCGCGGAGGATCGGCGGGCGCCGCGTGGCGAGCAGCGCTGCCCACTCGGGCGTCGTGGTGATGTCCATCGGCGGCGACGCTACATCTGCGCTGCCGCGGCGGCGTCGAGCACGGCGACGGTGCCCGTTCGGCGCACGCGGGTGATCGGCAGCGATCGATCGCCTGCCATCCAGCCGCGCACGGCGGCAGCCTTGCCGCTTCCGGCCACGAGCACGATCCGCCACCGTGCGCCGTTGACGGCGACCGGCGTGAGCGTCATCCGGATGTGACCGTTGAACATCCCGCTCAACGCGACGGGCTCGCGGCAGTCGACGACCGGGTCGCCTGGTGGCCACGACGCGGTGTGGCCGTCGTCGCCGAGCCCGAGGTGGACGACGTCGAGGCGTTCTGGCAGGAGGGCCGCGGCGCGCCGGCACGCCGCGGCAAGGTCCTTCGAGGTCACGCCCATCAGCTTCACGTTGCGCGAGGGCAGGGGCAGGACCTCGAGCAGCGGCGCGTTGCGGTCGGGGTCACCGTCGGGAGCGACGCGCTCGTCGACCTGGTACGCGGTGATCGCACGCCACGGCAGGTCGTGCGCGCCGAGGAGCGTGAGCATCAGCTTCGGGGTGCTGCCACCGCTGAACGCGGCGGTCGCCGAACCACGGCGTCGCACGGCGTCGCGCAAGCGGCCGGCGATCCTGTCCGCGGCCAGCGCGGCGGCGGCCTCGGCGGTGGGCGCGACGACGACATCCATCGCGCCATTGTTCCACCGCCGCTGGGCGCTACCTCCCGACGTAGACCGCCGGTCGCTTCTCGAGGAACGACTTCACGCCTTCGCGGTGGTCCTCGGTCTTGAACAGCTCACCGAGCGAGGTCGACACCCACACCCCGAGCTCGGTCCAGTTGGGATCCACGGCTTCGCGCAGCCCCTCCTTGATCTTCTGCACGGCGAGCGGCGGGCGGGCCGCGATCTTGGCGGCGAGCTCGAGGGCGGTGGGGAGCAGCTCATCGTGGGGCACGACGCGGCTGACGAGGCCGATCTCCTGGGCCCGGGCAGCGTCGATCACGTCGCCCGTGAAGAGCAGCTCGGCGGCGACCTCCCGGCCGACCAGTGACGCCAGCCGACCGATCCCGGCGACGTCCGTGCACAAGCCGCGGAGCACGAACAGCTCGCCGAACTTGGCGCGCTCGGAGGCGACGCGGATGTCGGCCATCATCGACAGCTCCATGCCCCAGCCGACGGCGGCGCCGTTGACCGCGGCGATCACCGGGACGTTGCTGTGCAGCAGCGCGTCGGCGGCCGGCGTCAGCCGTGGCTTCACGGTGGTCGGCTTCTTCGTCGCATCACCGCCGCCCATCACGGCGCGCACGTCGTCGCCCGAGCAGAACGCCGGGTCGGCACCGGTGATCACCATGCAGCGCGCCGTCGTGTTGCGCACCGCGGCCTCGAGCAGGTCGTACGTCTCGTACCGCAGCGCGTTGCGCATCTCCGGACGGTTGATCGTGATCAGGTCCACATCGCCGATCCGCTCGACGATGACCTCTGCTCCGTTGTTCGTGTCCATCTCGACCTCTCGCTCGACCATGCGCGCCCGGACCCGGTGCGGCCCCGCGTGCACCTTACGAAGCCGCCGCCGCCGATCTCCATGTCGGCGCCCGCGCACGACCGGCGAAATCTTGCGCTGGGCGGCCCGTCGTGGAGGTAGACACTCGGCGTGGAGTGGATGTGAGCCGCCAGCAGGACAGCCGCGCCAGCGACCACCCACACGCCGGCGTCGTCGTCGGGCTCACCGCCTACATCGTCTGGGGTCTGCTCACGGTCTACTGGCACGAGCTCGACCACTTCGACGCGTTCGAGCTGATCGGCTGGCGGGTGATCTTCTCGGCGATCACGATGTCGATCGTCCTCGCGTGGACGCGCCGCTGGCGCTCCGTGCTGCAGGTGCTGCACGATCGCGCCCTGCTCGTGCGGGTCGCCATCACGGCCGTGCTGCTCACGGTGAACTGGACGTCCTACGTGTACGCCGTCGTCCACGATCGGGTGCTGGAGACCGCGCTCGGCTACTTCATGTCCCCGGTCGGCACGATGCTGATCGGTGTGTTCGTCCTGCACGAGCGGCTGCGCCGGGCGCAGTGGGTGTCCATCGGGTTCGCGGTCGCGGCGATCGTCGTGCTCACCGCGTCCTACGGCAGGTTCCCGTACCTCGCGCTGGCGATCGCGATCTCCTGGACCGTCTACGGCTACATGAAGAAGCAGGTGCCACTCGACCCGGTGGACGGGATGGCGGCCGAGGTGTTCCTGCTGCTGATCCCGGCCGTGGTCGTGGTCATCGCACTGGCCGGGCGCAGCTCGAGCATCCCCTCCTCGGCGACCAGCGGCGAAGCCGTCCTGTTGTTGTTCAGTGGCCTGGTGACGGTCCTGCCGTTGACGATGTTCGCGTTCGCCGCGCACCGCGTGCCGCTGACGATCCTCGGGCCGGCGATGTACTCGGTGCCGACGATCAACCTGCTGCTCGGCTGGCTGGCCTACCACGAGACGCTTCCCCTGTCGCGGGTGATCGGCTTCGCGCTCGTCTGGGTCGGCCTGGTGATCCTCACCGCCGACGCGACGTACCGCGCCCGCGGCCGCACGGCCCGACACGCTCCGACAGCACCCGCCCCGACGCCCGGGCTCAGCCAGGAACCCGTGCCGTGATCGCTCTCGGGGGCACGTGGCGTGGGCTACGTTGCCCGCGGTGAGACGAGCAGTGCTGGCCTTGGCCGCCGTGGTGTTCCTCGGTGCCTGTTCCGCCGACCAGACGGACTTCAAGCGGGAGACGGAGAACTTCCTCAAGCACGACGAGCGCGTCGCCTCGGCCACCGGCATCGCGTTCACCAAGGCCGAGTGCCAGGCCCCGGTGTCCACGAAGGTCGGCACGGAGTACGCATGCGTGGCCACCGGTGTGGACGGCAGCACCTGGGACCTGGCCGCGACGATCACCACGAAGGCCAGGTTCGAGATCTTCGACTACAAGGTCCGAACGTAGGCGTCGCCACCTTGTGGGTAGGGTCAGACGACCAACAGGGAGGAAGGCACATGAAGAAGTCGTTCATCGCCGCCGGCGGAAGCCTCGTGCTGTTGCTCGGCGCTTGCAGCACCCAGACGCCGAGCGCGAGCAAGTTCAAGTCGGAGACCGAGAAGTTCCTCAAGTCCAGCAAGGACATCCCGGAGAACTTCGGTCAGAAGTTCACGGATGCGACGTGCGAGACCCCCTCGTCCAACGCCGTCGGCACGTCCTACGTGTGCCAGGCCACGGGCGAAGACGCGACCGTCTACAACTTGACGATCAAGATCACCTCGAAGAGCGGCTACACGGTCGAAGATGCCTCGGTCGCGACCGCCACCCCGGCAACGGGCGACACGACACCGCTCGCCACCACCGCCACGACCTGACCTGACCTGGACTGGCCTGCGGCGAGCCCATCACGATTCGAAGTCGGTCACGACGGGACCGACGTCGACGAAGCCGCGCGCGCTCGCACTCCAGCGGATCACCTGCAGTGATTCGGCGAGGAACGGATCGGCCACCCCGTTCGTGCGGAACCGCACCCCCGGCCGACCGATCGACGGCTCGACGTCGAGCGCGCGCGCTGCCTCGATGATCGAGACGCGGCTGAGGCCGCCCGGCGCCGCCATCGCCTGGCGGACGATGCTCACCAGTGTCTCCCCCGCGGTCCAGCCCGGCGCGGCCGCCGCGGCTTCGGCGCTGAGCCCGGCTCCGACCATCCACTTCTCGTACAGCGCGACCCGGGCCAGTGAGACGTTGGCCTGGTTGTCGATGTCGATCAGGTTCGAGGCCGCGACGACACCGTCGGCGGACGGTCCGGCGAGGCGCAGGATCCCCGGGGCCGCGCAGCCGTTGGAGAGCAGCACGATCGGCTTCCAGTCGGGCGCGAGCGTGCGCCGTGCGGCGAGCTCGCGCAGGAAGTAGGTGCAGTCGAGCCCGCTCGGCGCAGCGAACACGACGTCGGGACGCTTGGCGACGAGGTCGTCGATCGCCCCCGTTGCCGGCAGGGCTGCGTCCGCGGCGACACGTTCCGTCGCGACGACCGACAGGGCGAGCGGTCCGGCCAGATCGGCGGCCGACGCGACGTACGCGTCACCGAGGTCGTCCGACGCCGCGTAGACGGCGACCGTGCCGCCGTTGGGCAGCTGCCCGCGCACGAACGTCCCGAGCACGCCGAGCTCGGCAGCCACCGAGGGCAGCGCACCGGTCGTCCACGGGAAGTCCGTGACGTCGCCGAGCTGCGGCGCGGCACTGAGACCCAGCAGCTGCGGCACGCACTGCTCGTTGAGGGTGAAACGGACGGCGAGGTTGTCCGCGGTGCCGACCACGCCGGCGACGACCTGCGCGCCCTTGTCGATCTCCGGCTGGATGGCGTCCTCGGTGCGGTCCGGGTCGAAGCGGTCGTCGACGATGGTCAGCTGCAGGTTCAGGTCGCCGAGCGCGTGGGTGAAGTTGGCGAAGTCGATGGCCGTGCGGAACCCGTCGACCACGGGCTTCCACTGGGCTGCGGCGACGCCGCCTGTCAGCGGCGCCGCGGCGACGATCGCCAACGTCCCCGTGATCGGCGCCGATGCGGCGGCGGGGTCCGCGCACGTCGACGTGTCGACGGTCCACGGTCCCGAGGGCGCGGTCGATGCGGTCGCGGTGGCGGGGGACGTGGGCGGGGCCGTTGCCGGCGGCGTCGAGCGGGGCGCGGACGGGCTCGTCGACGGCGAGCCCGACGGTGCCGGCGCCGAGCTCGGCGCGGACGCCACGGTCGCCGGCGTCGAGGAGCTCGAGCACCCGGCGACGAGGCCGGCGGACACGGCGAGCACCACCACCATGCGCATCGTCACACCCGTGGTCCTCCTCCTCCGGCGGCCGAGGCTAGTGGTGCCATCGATCACGCCGCCGGGCACAGGATTCGATTGGCGACGAATGGTTCGTTCGCTAACGTTCCCGTCGATGGCGACGCAGCGGACGGACGGCCGGCGGGAGATGTACGACTTCACGGGTCGATGGGTGGCGATCGCCCACAAGGCGCTGCGCGCCGAGTTCGACCGGCGGCTCGGCGAGGCCGGCGGCAGCCTGTCGACCTGGCAGGTGCTGCGTGCCGCGAACTCGCGTGACGCGCCGAGCCAGATCGAGCTCGCCCGCACGCTCGGCATCAAGGGCTCCACGCTCGTCCGCCACCTGGACCGGATGGCAGCTGACGATCTGATCGAACGACGTCGCGAAGCCACCGACCGGCGGGTGCTGCGGATCCACATCACCCGGGCCGGCGAGGAGCTGCTGCGCCGGCTGACCTCGGTGGCCGCCCACTCCGAGCGGGCGATCGCTGCCCTCCTCCCGCCCGCCGAGCTCGATGCGATGCGCCACAGCCTGCGGGTCATCGCCGAGCACTTCGGCGCCGCGGACGCTCACGTCGCCGCATCCGACCGCGTCGCCAGCTGACGACGCAGGAGCACGCGACACGACACCGACGCAGGGACCACGATGGAGGAACGAGACGATGACGACGCCGAGCACGACCACCACGACGACATCCACCATCGACCGAGCGACGCTCGACGGCACGGACGAGGAGGTGATCCGCTGTGAGCAGCTCACGAAGGTCTACCCGGGAGCCGACTTCGCTGCGGTGGACCACCTCGATCTCGCCGTCGGACGTGGCGAGATCTTCGGGCTCCTCGGCCCGAACGGGGCCGGCAAGTCGACCACCGCGAGCATGCTCACCACCCGGGCCATCCCGACGAGCGGCCGGGCCGTCGTCAGCGGCATCGACGTCGCCACCCACCCCGCCCAGGCCAAGCAGCTGATCGGTGTCGTGCCGCAGTCGAACACCCTCGATCGCGCGCTCACGGTCCAGGAGAACCTGTCGTTCCACGGGCGGTACTTCGGGATGTCGGCGAGCGCCTCACGCCGCGCCGCGGACGAGATGCTCGAGCTGTTCAACCTCACCAAGTGGGCGAAGGCGCCGGTGATGTCGCTGTCCGGCGGTATGGCCCAGCGGCTGATGGTCGCACGCGCGATCCTGCACCGTCCGGCCGTGCTGTTCCTCGACGAGCCGACCGCGGGACTCGACCCGCAGAGCCGCATCGCGATGTGGGAGATCGTCGGCAGGCTGCACGACGAGGGGCAGACGATCTTCCTCACGACCCACTACATGGAGGAAGCCGACGAGCTCTGCGACCGGGTCGCGATCATGGACCACGGCAAGATCCTCGCCCTCGACACACCGGAGGAGCTGAAGGCGACCACCGGCGCCGACACCGTCGTGCTGATCGTCGTCGAGGGTGACCTCGACGCGTTCGTGGCCGCGCTGCGCGACGGGATCGACGGGATCGCCTCGCTCGAAGCGGCCGACGGCAAGGTGCGCCTGTACCGCAAGGGGTCCGACGGGCTCGTCCCGGCGATCGTCCAGGCCGCCGAGTCCGTCGGGGCGACGTTGCGCGACCTGTCGATCAGCAAGCCGACCCTCGAAACCGTGTTCATCAACCTCACCGGCAAGGAGCTGCGCGACTGATGGCTGCCACCGTCACCACCACCCCGGAGGCGCCGGCACCGGCGCCGCACATCACGCCGACGATCACCCGCAGCACGTTCCAGGCCGGTCGCGCCGCGCTGTGGGGCCTGATGATGCGCGACCTCACCGTGCTCGGCAAGAGCATGCGCGAGTTCATCCCGCGCACCGTCATCCAGCCGTTCCTGCTCTGCTTCGTGTTCTTGTACGTGTTCCCGAACATCGGGCAGGGCGTCGGCGGTGGAGGTGGCGCCGCCGGTCAGTCGGCGTTCGCCACGATCCTCGTCGCCGGTGTCGTCGGCCTGTCGATCAACTTCCAGGGGATCCAGGCGGTCGCCCTGCCACTCGTGCAGGAGATCGGCTACACGAAGGAGATCGAGGACCGCGTCCTCGCCCCCGCCCCGGTGTGGCTCGTCGCCGTCGCCAAGGTGTTCTCGGGCGCCGTGCAGGGTTTGATCGCCGCCCTCATCGTGTTCCCGATCGCCGCCGTGGTGCACACCAGCGACATCCACATCCACCTCGAGTTCCACTGGCTCGTCCTGCTCACCCTGGCGCCGCTGGCGTGCATCGCCTGCGCGGCGATGGGGCTGACGTTCGGCACGTTCTTCAACCCACGCACGGTCCCGATGCTGTTCGGCGTCGTCGTCCTGCCGATGACGTTCCTCGGCGGCACGTACTACCCGTGGACGACGCTCGGCAAGGTCAAGATCGGTGGCTTCGCCTGGCTGCAGACCCTGGTGCTGATCAACCCGTTGATCTACATCACCGAGGGGTTCCGAGCGGCGCTCACCCGCAGTCCGCACATGCACCTCTACGTCGTCTACCCGGTGCTCGTCGGGTTCACCGCGTTCTTCCTCTGGCTCGGCATCCGCGGTTTCAAGAAGCGCGTGCTCAGCTGATCGGAACTGCGCGCGGCGCAGCGTCGGACGAACACCACATCGCTGCGTCGTCCGTCGACCTAGGAGAGCGGGGCGCTCGAGCTGACCTCGTACTTCGTGTAGGTGCTCGCACCGGCGACGACGTCTTTGAACGCGGCACGGAACGCGGCGATGTGCGCCGTCGCGAAGTGGGCTTGCAACGACGCCTCGTCGTCCCACTCCTCGAACAGGCACATCAGATCGGGGTCCTGGGTGGAGAAGGAGAACTGGTAGACGTGGTTGCCCGGCTCCTGTCGCGTGCCCTCCTGGACTGCGATGCACGCCGCGCGGGCCGCCTCGCGCTGGTCGGGCTTGATGGGCACGGTGCCGGCGATGAGGATCATGCCGGCACCGTACTCAGCGGGCGATCAGACGTTGTCGACGATGTCGCGCAGCGTCTCGATCTGACCGACGGCGTCGGGGCCGATGACGTTGACGGACAACACCGTGACGCCCGCTTCCTTGTACGCGCCGATGCGCTCCTTGATGTAGCTCTTCGGACCGACGAGGTGCGACAGCTCGAGCCACTCGCCGGGCACCGCGGCCGCGGCCTCGTCCTTCTTGCCCTCGAGGTAGAGGTCCTGGATGTCCACGGCCTCCTTCTCGTAGCCGTAGTCGCGGCAGATGTCATTGTAGAAGTTCTTGCCACGAGCACCCCTCCCGCCGACGTACAGGGCGGCGTTGGGCCGGGCGAGATCGAGGATCTTCTTCTGCGCATCGCCGACGAGGTCCTCGCCGATGGCGAGCATGCCGCCGGCGGAGATGTCGAGCTGCTTGCGGCTGGGGTCGCGCTTGGCGAGCCCGGCCTTGAGCTGCGGGCCCCACACGTTCTGGAACTTCTCCGGGATGAACATGATCGGCAGCCAACCGTCGGCGAGCTCCGCGGTCGCCGTGACGCTGAGGCCCTTCAACGACGCCCACCAGATCGGGATGTCGCTGCGCACGGGGTGGTTGATCAGCTTCAGCGGCTTGCCCAGCCCGGTGCCCTCACCCTCGGGCAGCGGCGCCTCGATGGTCTGGCCGTGGTACTCGAACTTCTCCTCGCGCTTCCAGATCATCCGGCAGGCCTCGATGTACTCCTTGATACGCTGCATCGGCTTCGCGTAGGGCACACCGTGGAAGCCTTCGATCACCTGCGGGCCACTGGCGCCGAGGCCGAGGATGAACCGGCCGTCGCTGACGTAGTCGCAACCGGCTGCCGTCATCGCCATCAACGCCGGGGTGCGCGAGAACACGTTGACGATGCCGGTGCCGATCTCCACCTTCTCCGTCTTGGCGGCGAGGTAGCCGACCTGGCTGATCGCGTCGAAGCTGTACGCCTCGGCGACCCACACCTGGTCGAGCCCGGCCTTCTCCAGTTCCACGACCTTGTCCACGGCTTCCTTGAACCCGCCGCCGTAGTTGATTGCCATCGAGAGCTTCATCCGGTCGACTGTACGTGGCCTCCGTTGAGGTTGCCCGATCGGAACCCGGCGAGGTCGAGGGTGACGTAGCGGTAGCCGCAACGCTCCACCGCAGCGAGCACCTCCGCCCGTCGTTCGATCACCGTGGCGAGCTCGTCAAGCGCCAGTTCGAGCCGGGCGGTGTCGCCGTAGTGGCGGACGCGCAGCTGCCCGAACCCGAGCCGGTGCAGGGCGGCCTCGGCGCGTTCGACCTGGCCGAGCAACGACACGCTGACCTCGGTGCCGTACGGGATGCGGCTGGCCAGGCAGGCGGCGGCGGGCTTGTCCCACGTGCGCAGGCCGAGCTGCTGGGAGGCGGCGCGGATGTCGGCCTTGGTGAAGCCGGCCGCCACGAGCGGGAACTCGGCCCCGCGCTCGTCCGCGGCACGCTGGCCGG
>JAODBQ010000279.1 GCA_025464045.1 Ilumatobacteraceae bacterium | reverse complement strand
CCGTGGTCGGCATCGGCCTGCGCTTCCCCGGCGGTGCCGTCGACGCCGAGTCGTTCTGGGAGGTGCTCTCCACGGGCGTCGACGCGATCGTGGAGGTGCCCCCGGAACGCTGGTCGATCGCCGACCTGTACGACGAGGATCCGGACGTGCCGGGCCGGATGGCCACCCGGTTCGGCGGCTTCCTCGCCGGGATCGACCGCTTCGATGCACCATTCTTCGGGATCTCGCCGCGCGAGGCGCAGAGCATGGATCCCCAGCAGCGCCTGCTGCTCGAAGTCACGTGGGAGGCGTTGGAGAACGCCGGCATCGCCGTCGATTCCGTGTTCGGCAGCAACACCGGCGTGTTCCTCGGGATCAGCAACAACGACTACCTGCGCATGCTCCTGGCCGACCCGGACGACATCGACACGTACACGATCACCGGCAACGCGCTCAGCGTCGCCGCGGGACGGTTGTCCTACGTGCTCGGGGCCCAGGGCCCGGCGCTCGCGATCGACACGGCGTGCTCGTCGTCGCTCGTGGCGGTGCACCTCGCGATGCAGGCGCTGCGCGGTGGCGAGACCGACCTGGCCCTCGCCGGCGGCGTGAGCCTCATCCTCGGCCCGGAGATGACGATCAACTTCTCCCGGGCGCGGATGCTCGCCGCGGACGGTCACTGCAAGACGTTCGACGCCGCGGCGGACGGGTACGTGCGCTCGGAGGGATGCGCGATGATCGCGCTCAAGCGGCTCGGCGATGCCGAGGCCGACGGCGATCGCATCCTCGGCGTGATCAGGGGATCGGCCGTCACGCAGGACGGTCGCAGTGGCGGGCTCACCGCGCCGAACGGGCCCTCGCAGGAGAAGGTCCTCACGGCTGCGCTGGTGGGCGCCGGCGTCGACCCGCTCGCGGTCAGCTACGTCGAGGCACATGGCACCGGCACGCCGCTCGGTGACCCGATCGAGGTCGGCGCGCTCGGCGCCGTGCTCTGCCGTGGACGCGCGGCCGACCAGCCGCTGCTGCTCGGGTCCGTCAAGACCAACCTCGGGCACATGGAGGCCGCGGCGGGCGTCGGTGGTCTGATCAAGGTGCTGCTGATGCTGGAGCACGCCACGATCGCCCCGCACCTGCACCTCACCGAGCTGCACCCGTACATCGCTGCCGAGCAGCTGCCGATCGCCGTGCCGACGGAGGCGACGCCGTGGGCGACATCCGGCCCGCGCATCGCCGGTGTCAGCTCGTTCGGGCTGAGCGGGACGAACGCCCACCTCGTCGTCGAACAGGCTCCGGCCCGCGCGGCCGGCAGCGCCCCTGCGGCGGACGGTGCGGTGCACGTGCTCGCGCTGTCGGCGAAGACGCCCGCCGCACTCGACGCGGTGGCCGAGCGCTACGTCGCCCACCTCGCGGCACACCCGGAGCAGTCGCTGGCCGATGTCGCCGCCACCGCTGCGACCGGCCGCAGCCACTTCGATCATCGGCTCGCGGTGGTCGCACGGGACACCTCGACGGCGCTCACCCGGCTCCGTGGCCACCTCGCCGGCGCGGCCGCCCACGCGGTGGTCGCCACGGCCGGTCGGGCGAGCTCGAGCGAGGTCGTGTTCCTCTTCTCCGGGCACGGCGCGCACGACGCGGGCGCCGGGCACGTGCTCTATGCCGAGCAGCCCGTCTTCCGGGCCGCGATCGACCGTTGTGGCGAGCTGCTCGCGGGTGAGCTCGACGAGCCGTTGACCGCGGTGCTGTTCGACGCCGACCACGACCTGCTCGACAGCATGCGCTATGCCCAGCCGGCGCTCTTCTCGTTGCAGTACGCGTTGGCCGAGCTGTGGCAGTCGTGGGGCGTTCGGGCGTCCGTGGTGGCCGGGCACAGCGCCGGCGAGTACGTCGCCGCCGTCGTCGCCGGCGTCCTCGACCTGGCGGACGGGCTGCGGATCATCAGCGCCCGTGGCCGGTTGATGCACTCCCTGCCGGCGGGCGGGGAGATGGTCGCGATCTTCGCCACCGAGGCGGACGTCGCCGCCGCCGTCGAGAGGTGCGGCGGCCCGGTGGGCATCGCCGCGGTCAACGGGCCGACGACCACCGTGATCTCCGGGCGCAGCGACGCGGTGGCCGCAGTGCTCGCCGACCTCGCCCTGGACGACGACGACTTCCGACGCCTCCCCATCTCGGTCGCCGCCCACTCGCCGCTCGTGGACCCGATCCTCGACGAGTTCGAAGCGGTCGTCGCCAGCGTGCGCCTCGGCCGTCCACAGATCGGTCTCGTGTCGAGCATGACGGGTGAGCTGGTGGACGAGGAGATCACCAGGCCGGACTACTGGCGGCGGCACCTCCGCCAACCTGTTCGGTTCGCCGACGTGTTCGCGACGCTGCGCGCCGCGGGGTGCTCCACGTTCGTGGAGATCGGTCCGCGCTCGACGCTGCTCTCGCTCGGCCAGCGCTGCTGGCCCGACGACAGCGCCACGTGGGCCGCCTCGCTGCGTCCGGACGGCGACGAGGCGGAGCAGATCGCCACCAGCCTGGCGTCTGTGCACGTGGCGGGCGCGCCCGTCGACTGGCGCGCGTTCGACCAGAGCTCGGCTCGCCGGCGGCGGCTCGCACTCCCGTCGTATCCGTGGCAACGCGAGTCCTACTGGTCGCCGGCTGCGCAGTCGCGCGGCCGCCAGCGGGCGACGCCTGTGTGGCCCGCAGTTGTCACCGCCGCCGAACGCCAGGCGCAGCACGGTCCGCTCGATCTCCAGCTCGACCGCTACGAGGCGAGGTGGAGCATCCTCGACAGGCTCGCGGTCGCCTACATCGGCGCGGCAGTGCGCGACCTCGGTCTCTTCCGCGCCGCGGGCGAGCGGATCGTCGTGCGGGAGCTGATCGCCGCCGGTCGCGTCCCGCCGACCTACGTCCACCTCGTCGAGCGGTGGCTGGGCCACCTCGTCGACGACGGTGCGTTGCGGCGTGACGGCGACGGCTTCGTCTCGATCCGGGCGCTTCCGCCGCCCGACATCGCGGCGCTGGTCGGCGAGGCGCACATCGCGTTCGTCGGCGCCGAACCGTTGCTCGACTACGTGAGCCGTTGCGGCGAGCGGCTCGCCGCCGTCATCTCCGGCGAGGAGAACGCCCTTGCCACGCTCTTCCCCGACGGCTCCTACGAGACGGTCGACTACCTCTACAACCAGTGGCCGGTCCCGCGGTACTTCAACGCGATCCTCGGCGCTGCGGCAACAGCGGCCGCCGACGCTCGACCCGGTCGTCCGGTCCGCGTGCTCGAGATCGGGGCGGGCACCGGCGGTACGTCCGCGAGCGTGCTGCCCGCCCTGCCGGCCGATCGCACCGCGTACGTGTTCACCGACGTCTCCGACTTCTTCCTGGCCCGCGCCGCCGAGCGCTTCGCCGCGTTCCCCTTCGTCCGCTACGCCAGGTTCGACATCGAACGTCCGCCCGCAGACCAGG
>JAODBQ010000277.1 GCA_025464045.1 Ilumatobacteraceae bacterium | reverse complement strand
GGCGGGCGGGCGGCGGCCCGGTCGGCGGGCGGGTGGCGGGCCCGCCGGCGGGTGGGTCACTGGTCAGCCGACGGCCACGTGCCCTAACCTGGCCCGGTGTCCTCGTCGCCATTGCTGGACTTCACCGGTGCCGCCGGTGACGGGACCCGGATCGAGGCGGCACTGATCGCCTCGGTGCACACGCCGGACCCGTACCTCGAGGAGATCGCGTCGCACCTCATCGTGGCCGGCGGCAAGCGGCTGCGCCCGGTGCTCACGGTGGTGTCCGCGCAAGTCGGTGGCGGCCCGTCGAGCGACGCCGCGGTGCAGGGCGGGATCGCCTGCGAGCTCGTGCAGACCGGCTCGCTCTACCACGACGACGTGATCGACGAGTCGTACACGCGGCGAGGTGTCGAGACGGTGAACGCCAAGTGGGGCAACCTGCAGGCGATCCTCGCCGGGGACTTCCTGCTGTCGAGGGCGTCGGAGATCGCGGCGACGCTCGGCACCGAGGTCGCAGCGCTGCTCGCGCACACCATCGGACGGCTCTGCGAAGGCGAGATCGAGCAGCTCAGGCACACCTACAACTCCGCCCGTCCGGAGGCGAGCTACCTCAACTCGATCGGCGGCAAGACGGCCTCGCTGTTCGCCACGGCGGCGCGCATCGGTGGCATCGTCGCCGGCCTGGATCGTCCGATGATCGAGGCGCTCACCGAGTACGGCCACGCCTTCGGGATGGTCTTCCAGATCGTCGACGACCTGCTCGACGTCACCTCCACCGACGACGTGCTCGGCAAGCCCGCCGGCCACGATCTCGTCGAAGGCGTGTACACGTTGCCGGTGCTGCGCACCCTGCAGGCCGGCGGTGTCGCCGCGGCCGAGCTGCTGGCCCTCCTCGGCCGTCCGCTGGACGTCGCCGAGCAGGACAAGGCGCTGGAGATCGTCCGTGCCAACACCGGCGTGGCGTCGGCCCGGGTGACCGCCGTGGAGTGGGCCGACCGCGCCGCCGCGGCCACCGCGTCGCTGCCGTCGTCGGCCGCCACGAGCGCGCTGCGCGCCGCCCCCCACGCCCTCCTCACGACCGCCGACTGACCGGCGTCTGGGCGGCCGCGCGAGCCTCGGGGTTCGTTCGCCGGCGACGAGGTCGCGACGCGCGGCGTCCGTCGGGCCCAGGAGCGAACGGGCCGAACGAAGCAACCGTCAGGCGTTGGGGGCGAGGCGGACGAGCATCGCCGCGGCCTTGTACGCGGCTTCGGCCGGGCCGACCTCGTCGGGGCGCAACAGGTTGGCCATGATCCGCAGCACCCACTCCATCAGCGTCCGGCTGTGCATCCCGACTCGGGTGAGCTCGCGCATCAGCATCGGCCGGCCGATGACCCTGGCGAAGAGGCGGGCGACCTTGAAGTACTCGCCGTACTCCTCGTCCAGCCAGCGCGGGTAGTGCTGGAGGTGCGTCGGATCACCGGCGACGAGTGCGTCGTGGAGCACCTCGGCCGCCATGCGCGCCGTCTCGTACGCGTAGTCGATGCCTTCGCCGTTGAACGGGTTGACGCTGCCGGCGGCATCACCGACGACGAGGTAGGTCGGGCCGGCCTTCGGGCCGACGGAGCCGCCCATCGGGATCCGGCCGCTCGTCGCCTTGCACTCCGGCCTGCCCGGATCGATCTCCCACCGCTCGGCGACCTGGTGGGCGTACGCGTCGAGCAGGTGGGTGGTGTTGACGCTCTTGAAGTCGCGGAACGTCGACAGCAGGCCGACGCCGATGTTCACGGTGCCGTCGCCGACCGGGAAGATCCAGCCATAGCCGGGCATCGGGTTGCCGTTGCGGTCCTTGACGTCGAGTGCCGACTCGATCCACGGCTCGGCGTGGCGTGGGGTGGCCCAGTACGTGCGGATGGCCGTGCCGTACGGCCAGTCCCGGGTGCGGAACGTCCCGAGGGCCCGGCCGAAGCGGCTGTTGGCACCGTCGGCGACGACGACGTAGCGCGCCCGGATCTCGCGGCTCTCGCCACCGTCGCGCTTGTCCTGCACGACGGCGCCGCGCACGAAGCCGCGATCGATCACCGGCTGGAGCGCCTCGTGGCCCTGCAGCAGCCGCGCCCCGGCGGCCGCGGCGTTGTCGGCGACGAGCTGATCCAGCTCGCGGCGGCGGACCACGTAGCCGTACGAGGGGTACACGGGGTGGCTCGGCCACTCCAGCTCGAGCTGGCGACCCATGCCGGTGGCGCGCAGGCCGTTGTAGCGGTGGAACGGGGTGAGCGCGTCGCCGAGGCCCATCTCGTCGAGCTGGTGGACGGCCCGCGGGGTCAGCCCGTCGCCGCACGTCTTCTCGCGCGGGAACATCTTGCGCTCGATGATGGTGACGTCGTGGCCGTGCTTCGCCAGCCAGTAGCCGGTGGCGGCTCCCGCCGGGCCGCCGCCGATCACGAGCACCTCCGTGGTGAGCGGCGCCGACCGCCTGGCACCCGACGACGCCGACATGGCGATCACCGCGTCATCCGAACCCGAATCCGTGTCATCCGCACCCGACGTGGTCGGATCCGACGCAGCAGCACCCGACGTCGCAGTCACAGGGCCTCAGTGTGGCCGGTTGCCGGGGAAATCGCGGGGGACGTGTCAGCTGGCGCCGGTACCGGCACGCGGCTTGGTCCCGATGGGCAGCACGCCCTTGCCGGCCGGTGTGGTGGTGATGTTGTCGAAGGTGATCGAGCCGTCCTGGAGACCGGCGTAGATCGGCGAGTCCTCCGCGCACCACGTCGCGTACTCGGCGGAGTAGGCCGGGCTGGCCGGATCGGCGCCGCCGATGTTGTACCGCTCGTCGCACACGACGGCGAGGATCTCGGCCTCGGTGAGCGCGCCACCCTGGGCGGGCATGTACGCGTTGTTGAAGCCGAGGTGGCCGAGGGCCGGGTCGCCGTAGGCCTTCAGGCCGGCGATCGCGTACGCCTGCGAGCCCGTGTAGACGAGGTTGAGCTGATCCTCGATGTGCGGGAAGGTCTTCAGGACCGCGCCGTTGTTCAGCGGCCGACCGACGCCGCCCGAACCATCCGCGCCATGGCAGGTGGCGCAGACGCCGGCGAAGACCTTGGCGCCATCGCCGAGCGGACCGTGGACGACCACCGGGCCAGGGGTGAGCGCGCGGACGTACATGAACCCCCACAGCGGCAGGATGCTCAGCGTCATCATCGCCCACACCGGGATCTTCTTGCGCTTCTTGTAGGCGACGACCGACGGCGGGTCAGGCTTCGCAGGAGGCGGGCCGACCGGCGCGACCTTCGCCGGGGCCGCCGCCTTGGCGGCAGCGGCCGGTGCGACTGCAGTACCGGGAGCGTCGGCCGCGGCGGGGGCGGACGCATCGGCTGGGGCGTCGTCTCCGCCCAGCGAGGCGCGTCGTTCCCTGCTGCGCTTCAGCAGATGCTCGGGAATCTCGGTCACGTCGTCGCACGATAGACGGCGGGGGCCCGAGCGCGGGAAATCCGTGCCGTCGCCCCGCACGACGACCCCGGTCGGGGGCCGTTGGTCACGAGTTCACAACGACCGGCGGGGCGTTCTGCTCTCGTGGTAAACCGAATCGGGTCGCGGCACCGGATGATCGACGAGCGAACCCTTCGCCGAGCCGGCAGGTGGGCACGAACGTGAGCAGGAGCCGAGGAGCAGTTGGTGAGGAGCGGGTGATGCGTGACTACAGTTCGTGCCACATGGACTGGTTCGTGAAGCGTGACGAAGGGCAGCTCTGGTGATCGCCGTCGATTTCTTCAAGATGGGTGGACAGCCCATCCTCAAGGTCATCGGCAACCAGGCGTTCCTGTTCTCGTTCATCCTGTCGACCGGTCTGGCGCTGCTGGTCGTCCCGCTGTCGAAGCGGGTGCCCAAGGACCACAAGGCCACGTGGGGCCAGTGCATGCTCGCCTCGATGTTCGTCTTCGGCTTGTTCGTGGTGGCGTTCGGCATCGTGCCCGACCGCTGGATCGCCCACTCCGACGCGGAGCTCGGCTGGGGCACGACGGACATCGTCTACGGGCCGTTCAACATCCTCAAGCCGACCCCGCTGGGCGGCGCGTGGAACCCGATCACGATCCCGTTCCAAGCAGTTCGCGACATCATCGTCGTGCTCATCCACGTCTGGTACTTCGGTCTGGCCATCTTCCTGTGGGGGAAGTGGCAGAAGCGCGGCGAGGCCAAGCCCGGAACCGACGTGGCCACGAGCAGCTACGGCCGCCCGCTGGTGAGGAAGTCGTGAACCATGGCACGCACTGACGCCAACCCCCCGATGATGCCGTACACCGACGAGTACTCGTTGGTGGAGGTCGACGCGGACTACCTCTCGAGGGCGGTCAAGCCGAAGCAGTTCATCCACATCGACCAGACCGAGTGCATCATGTGCGAGGGCTGTGTCGACATCTGCCCGTGGAAGTGCATCCACATGGT
>JAODBQ010000180.1 GCA_025464045.1 Ilumatobacteraceae bacterium | reverse complement strand
GAAGCCGTTGTGGCAGCAGAGATCCCGGTCGTCGCGGTCGTCGCGGTCGTCGCGGTCGACACCGACGGGACCGTGCCGGCCGTCGTCGGCGCAACACCGCCGGCGCTCGACGAGGTCACCACTGCCGTGCCGGCCGGCGTCACGGCGGGCGCCTGCCGATCGTCGGAGCTGCAGGCGGCGAGCGCCAGTGCGCCCGCCACCGACAACCCGACGATCCATCTGCTGCGCATCGGCCGAGAGACTACGGCGTGATGTAGCCGAAGACGTCGATGACGACGTCCGTGCTGCCGGCGAAGTTGAACAGGCTGGCGTTCCCGGCGCCGAGCTTGACGTACGCGTGGTTCGGCACGGGCACCCCGACCCGCGGGTTCACCGTCGAACCTTCCGCGGGACGGCCCTCGCCGAACGGGAACAACGTGATGAACGACTGCGCCGACGACTCCGCCGACGTCACGTTGAGCACCGCGCCCGTTGCGCTCGCGGGGACCGGGCTACCGCCGCGGACGATCGGCACGGTCACCGTCTGCCCCGGTCCGATCTGCGCCTGGGGCATCCCGGTCCCGTCGCGCGTGTCGACCAGGCGCTGCGGCGAGACGGGCACGAACCGGCCGCCCTGCGCCGAGAAGTAGCCGACGACATCGGCCACCACTCGCGCCGTGCCGTCGTAGTTCCAGATGCTGACCTTCCCGTTCGCACCGAGCTTGGCGAGCGTCAGGTTGGCCACGGTGAGCCCGCGCACGAAGTTGAGCGTCGACGCGTTCGGCCGGCCCTCGCCCGTCGGGTAGACGGTGAAGTAGCTCGACGCGCTCGGGTTGTCCACCGTGATGTTCAACGCCACGCCGGTGACGCCCGTGGCCGGCACGCCGTGTTGACCGGCGACCTGCACGTCGATCGTGGCGCCGGGGCCGATCTCGTTGGCGAAGCCCGTGTCGAGCACTCGTCCGGGGGCGAGCGGCGTGTAGCGCCCGCTCGGGTTGGGATCGGCGGTGTAGTACCCGACAACGTCGACGACCGTCGGCGTCACGCCCTTGAGGTTGTAGACGTTGACCTTGCCGTTCGCCCCCATCTTCACGGTGACGAGGTTGGCGACGACGTCACCCGGGTTGAAGTTCAGGCTGGACACCAGTGGCTGCGGCTCGCCGGACGGCCAGACCGTGATCACGCCGGGCTCGCTCGGATGATCGACCGTGACGTTGAGGACGACGGCCGTCGCACCCGTCGGGGGCACGCCACCACGACCGGCGACCTGCAGCTCGGTGTACAGGTTCGGCCCGAGCGGGACGATGTTGCCGCCGGTGCCGTCACGGGTGTCGAGCAGCCGCGACGGGCTCAGCGGGACGAACGTGCTCGGCGTCGCGCCCTGCGATCGTTCGATGCGCACCGGCGCACTGGAGTACCCGGTCGCCACGCCTGCACCGTTGCGGATCACGGTGTAGATCCAGTAGCTGCCGTTGGGCATCGTCGCGCCGTTGACGTCGGTGCCGTTCCAGTTGAACGTGTTCACCGCGCCGCCGTTGACGGGCAGGCGCTGCGCGATCTTGCTCCCGTCGAACCCGGTCTGGTTCGTCGTCGCCCAGATCTCAGCGGTGCCGCCGGCACCCGACGCGTCCTGGTACGTGATCGGGTAGGACGAGGAGAACGCGGCGTCGTCGGCGAACTTGACGTTCTTCAACGTGAAGTTGCGGACACCCGGATCCTCGTCGATGTCGAACCGCAGCCGGGCGACGCGCTGGCCCCGCCAGCCAGGCTGGAACGGTGAGGTCTCGTCGTTCACGGCGAGGGCGGGCGTCGTGGCGAGGTCGATCGCGATGTGCTGGCAGCCGGGCGTGATGATGATGTCCTGCGTCTCGGCGTACGACACGTCGTCGGGCGTCCAGATGATCCGGGCGTTCATCCCACCGCCTGGGGCGGCGGCGAAGCTCATCCCGCCGTCCAGGCACAGGTCGGCGGAGAACCGGTGGTAGCGGTCCGGGTTGAAGGTCAACGGGAGCGGGAACTCGACCCACGGATCGCCGCCCGACGTCTGCCCGACGAGGCCGCCGCCGCCGGGGCTGGCGTTGATCCCGTTGAGCTTGACGAAGTCGCCGCCGTCGCTCATGTCCCACGGGTTGCCGATGCTCGAGCCGTAGTCGGCCCCGCCGTCGGCGTTCGGTGTGAGCGTGCGCGCCACCGGCACGCCGAGGGGCGGCGCGTCGGCGGCATCCGGCCGGTGCAGTCGCACCCAGTCGAGGGACAGGTCGACACCCGGGTCGCCGCCGGAGTTCGGGCCACCGGAGATGATGTCGAGGCGGATGACCTTGCCGCCCCACGGCGAACCGCTCGGCTCCTGGTAGCCGCCGCCGGCGAGATCGATGCGGTACTGGTGGCACCCGGTGGCCGCGAAGAACCCGATCTGGTTGAAGCCGCCGCCGTCTTCGTAGAAGCGCACCCCGAGGTTCATCTGGCCGCTGCCGCCGTTGCACATCGAGAACGACAAGATCGAGTAGCGCCCGGCGTCGACGGGCACGACCTCACCGTCGCGTCCGTAGGGCAGCTCGAGGTCCCAGTTGCGGATCAGCTTGATGATCGTGCCCTTGTGCGTGTTGACCACCAACGCCCCGCCGGGGTCGCGGCTGATGTTGCAGTCCGTGAAGGCGTTGCCCTGGCAGCCGATACCGGGGATCGGCGGGACGTCCTCGTCGTTGGAGAAGTCCCAGGGGTCGCCGAGCACGTCCGTGGCGTAGTCGCCGGACGTCGAGAAGGCCGCGGCCGGTGACACCACCGGGGGCACCACAGGCCTCGGATGCGCCGACGCGGGCACTGCCGCGACGGCACTCGACGCCAGTGCAACACCCAAGAAACCAGCCATCCAGCACTTCCGCACGTGCTACCTCCTCGTCCCGCGCCCGCAACCAAACATCGGCACGCCCGCCGGCACGCCTGAGGTGAGTCTGGCAGTGCCACCCGGTGAAGCGACCGCGCCCTGCGGTGGAGCCACCCGGGAGGGTGGTTTCCTCCGCGTCGAGTCGGACCCCGCGCCTATGCGTTGCCGAGGCGGTCCTCGAGCAGCGTGAGCAGGCCGGTCAGCGCCTCGCGGATCCGCCGCTGCTGCGCTCGCGACTCGTGCAGCAGCGACTCGAGCTCGCTGACGAGCTCGGCACGAACGCGCTCATCGACGCCGCCCGGCTCAGCCACCGGGACCACTGCGCAGGCGTCCGTAGAGCCGCCGTGGCGCGGCGCTGTAGCGGATGAGCTTCGTGGCCTGCAGCTCGGCCAGGCGGCGCTCCGCGTCGGCGAGACGGCCCGCCGCGAACGACGGCGCGGAGCCCTGGTGCTCCGCGAGCTGCGCCGCGAGGCCGACGATCGTGTGGGTGCGCGCCTCGAGCAGCGCCTCCAGCTCGGCGATGCGGGCGCGCAGCTCGCGTTCGGTGCGCGCCGCGCAGGGTTCGTCGTTCAACTCGGCCATGGCAACCTCGGGTGTCGTTCGCGCAAGGCCACGAAGTTGGTGGCCATGTCGATGTCGCTGATCTTGCGCATCGACCCGGACTGCTCGCGGTAGCGCCCGACGAACTGGCTGACGAGCTCGGCGCGCCAGCCCCGCTCGGCGGCGCGCAGCCACAGGTCGTAGTCCTCCCAGCCGTAGGCCGCGGTGGAGTCGGCGTAACCGCCGAGCTCCAACCACCGGTCGCGCCGGAACAGCGCCATCGCGTCGATGTACGCGCCCTGCACCAGCAGATCGACGTCCCACGCGAGGTGGCTGGTGACGCCCACGGCACCGCGCTCGTCGAAGCGCTCGAGGATCCCGTACACGGCGACGACCTCCGGCGCGGCGTCGGCCAGGCGATCGACCAGCGTGCGCAAGCCGCTCGGGGCGAGCAGGTTGTCGGCGTCGAGCGCGAAGACGTATGGCGCCCGCGCCGCGGTGAAGCCGGTGTTGCGGGCGACGGGAAGGCCGCCGTTCGCAGCGCGGCGCAGCAACGCGATCGGGAACCACGGGTGCTCGTCGAGCACTGCCTGGGCGACGGCGGCGGAGTCGTCGGCGGAGTGGTCGTCGACGATGATCAGCTCGGTCTGTGCGGCGGCACCGGAGGCGGCGGCGATCACCGAGGCCACCGCGTCGCGCAGGTAGCGGCCCTGGTCGAACAGCGGGACGACGACGGACACGGTCGGCGCGAACGCGTCCCACGCCGACGTCGTCGTCGTGCTCACCGGATCCGGGACACCGTGGCGGGCGATCATCAGCGTGCGCTCGATCGAGCGCGTGTGCGCGAGCTGGGCGAGGTACGTCTGCTTGAGCCGGCTCGCCGTGGCCTGCAGGGCTTCGGTCTCCGCATCGTGCGCAGCCGTGCTCGGCAGCAGGGCGCGCTTGGCCGCGCTGAGGATGCGGGTGGCGGCCGCCGTTGCCGACGACGCGACGACCGTTCCACGCGACGACGAGTGCGTGACGGTCGTCGATCCCGCGGACGCCGTGGTCCGCGCGTCGCGCAGGGCACGTTCGAGCAGCAGCCGCTGGTCGAGCGTGCCGGTGAGCACCTCGTGCGCCGCGGCGGCGATGCGGGCCCGCCGGCGCTCGTCGAAGGCCAACGCGACGGCCTGCTCGGCGAGGTACTCCAGCGGCGCCTCGACGAAGTGCTCGCCGGCCACGAACGGCGCGATCCCGCTCGACGTCTCCGACACGACCACGCAACCGTTGGCCGCCGCTTCGATCACTCGCGCCCACTCGAAGTACGGGTCCTCGCTGCGGTGCACGTTGAGCAGGATCCGCGTGTCGGCGAGCGCGTCGTACTTCTCGTCGCCGGCCAGGAACGACGTCGCCCCGCCGAGGATCGGTCGGTGCCAGCTGAAGATGCGCAGGTCCGTGCGCCACTCCCAGAGCTGGCTGGCGGCGCCACCGAGGAAGCGCTCGCGCCGCGGCGTGCGGCCGGCGAGCATCGCGAGGTCGACCCCGCGCGGTTCGGCGCGACCGCGCCAGTGGTCCATCGACGGGACGTAGCCGAGGGGCAGGTGCACGGCCGCCAGGCCCAGTCGGCGGACGCTCGCCAACGACGACGGGTTGATGTCGAACACCACCGGACCGCGCCGCGCGAAGTGCATCGCACGCTCGAAGAACGGCGTGCCGGACTGCTCGGTGTTGACGCCGACGGCGTGTGCGGCAGCAGCCTCGACATCGGCCGTCGCGGCCGGGAACAACCCGAAGAACTCGTGCGGCGCGACGACCAGGTTGTCGAACGGATCGTCGCCGGCGCGTGGCAACTCGTCGGTGACGACGCTCGCCTCACCGTCGATCCCGGAGCGCGCCTCGGCGAGGTGCTCGGCGATCTCGCGCATGAACACGTTGCCGTGTGCGCTGACGAAGACCCGGCTGACCACGGGCCTCATCATGGCAGTCGTCGCTACAGTCGCCGAGATCACCGCCCGGTTCTCGATCGTCACGCCCGTCTACAACCCGCCGCTGGGCGCCTTCCTGGCCTGCGCGGCCAGCGTGCGCGCCCAGACCCGGGCGGACTGGGAGTGGTGCCTCGTCGACGACTGCTCGACCAGGCCGGAGGTCGTCGACGCCGTCGCCGCGCTGGCCGCGGTCGAACCCCGAATCCGCGTCCACCACCGGGCGGTCAACGGCGGCATCGTCGCTGCCACGAACGACGCGTTGGCGATGGCCCGGGGAGACTTCGTGGCCCTCCTCGACCACGACGACGCGCTCGTGCCCACCGCGCTCGCCGACGTCGCCGCGATGCTGGACACGCCCGACGGCGACCGGATCGACTACCTCTACACCGACGAGGCGCACGTGCTCACCGACGGCCGGGAGACGGCGCACTTCCTCAAGCCGGACTGGTCACCCGAGCGGTTCCGCGCGTCGATGTACACGTGCCACCTGTCGGTGCTGCGCCGGTCGGTGGTGGCCGAGATCGGCGGGTTCCGCACCGGGTTCGACGGCGCGCAGGACCACGACCTGATCCTGCGCGCCACCGAGCAGATCACCGCGGCCGGGCGCCGGGTCGCCCACCTGCCGCGGCTCGCCTACCACTGGCGGAACGTGTCCAGCTCGGTGTCACGTGCCAGCGACACGCTCGACACCGCGATCCAGCGCGGCTTGCAGGCGGTCCAGGAGCAGTGCGACCGTCTCGGAATCGACGCGCGGGTCGTGCACGGCGATGTCGACGGCTGCTACCGCCTGGTCCGCCGGGTCGCGCCGTCGATGCCGGTGACGGTGGTCGTCGCCACGGCCGGCGAGGTTGCCGCGTGCCGTCCGTACCGCTTGGCCGCAGCGGCGACGATGCGCGAGGTGGCGACGACGCACCCTGCGACGCGGCTGGTGTTCGCGCATCCCGCCGACCTGTCGCCGGCGGTGCTGGAGCTGCTCGCCGAGGCCGGGGGCGAGCGATGGCAGCCGGTGCCCGTCGCCGGACCGTGGTCGATCGCGGTGGCGCTCGACCGGGCGGTGCAGACGTATCCGGGTGCGGTGCTGGTGTCGATCGCCCCGGGCCTGGTGCCGCGCTCGGACGTGACGCCGGATTGGTTGGAGACGCTCGCCGGCCTCGCCATGCAGCCCGGCGTCGGCCTCGCCGGCGGCCTCGTCGCGTCGACCGAGGACGTCGTCGTGCACGCCGGTTGGGACGTGCCCAACTACCGCTGGTACGAGCTCGAAGGTCTGCGCGTCGGCACGACGAGCTCCGGCAACGACCTGTTCATCGAGCGCGAGTGCAGCCAGGTGACGCTCGGCGCGGCAGCGATCGCGCTCCCCCACTGGCACGAGCTCAAGCACAGTGCGGCCGCGGCGACGGACTGGGACGCCGCCGGCCGAGCCCTGTCCGACGCGCTCACCGCCTCCGGACTCTCCACCATCTGGACCCCCTGGTCGCGCTTCGACCAGCGGGTCCCGATCACCTGACGCCCCACCACCGCAACCGGTCATGCTCACCGCTCGCCTCACCCGGAACTGGTCATCACGCGACCGAGGAGCGCTCGGTCAACTGATGACCGGTTGCTCGTGCCAGGGCGGCGCGGGTGGTGGTGAGGACATAGCTCGGGTCGTCGACGACGTCGGCGGTGGTGAACTCGACGACGTGGATGCCCAGCTGCTGGAGGTGGTTGCGGCGGTGGGCGTCCTTGCGGCGGTCCGAGTCCGAGGCATGACCGAGCCGGCCACTGACCTCGACGACGACGTTGTCCGCCAGCGCGAAGTCGACCCGGGCGACGGTGCGCGAGCCGGCGCGGTAGATCACCTGACAGCTCGGGCGAGGAAGGCGGTTGTCGCGCATCAGGCGCAG
>JAODBQ010000246.1 GCA_025464045.1 Ilumatobacteraceae bacterium | reverse complement strand
AACGCGACGACGGCGATGCTCGGCCGCGCCTGCCGGGAGATGGACCTGCTCTCATTCGAGGAGGCGATCGGCTACCTCACCGACGCGCCGGCACGGCTGTACGGCCTGCAGGGTCGTGGCCGCGTCGAACCGGGCTACCACGCCGACCTCGTCGTGCTCGACCCGGCCACCGTCGCGGCGCGCCCGATCGAGATCCGCGACGACCTCCCCGGCGGCGCGTGGCGGCTCTACGGCGAAGCCGACGGGATCGACCACGTGTTCGTCAACGGTGGCGAGATCGTCGACCATGGCCGCCTCACCGGTGCCCGGCCCGGTCGCGTCATGCGCGCCGGTCAGGACGCAGTCGGCACTGCCATCGGTTGAGGCGCGCAACCGCTCGCATCGCCGTGGCGGTGGCGGTGGCCAAGTACGACGCGCCGTTCGAGTTCCTGTGCCGTGCTGACGACCGGCCGGTCGAGATGAGCTTCGACGAGATCGAGTCGCTCGTCGGGCCACTCCCGCCGAGTGCGACCGCGCAGCCGGCATGGTGGTCGAGCGAGTCGGGCCGGCACGTGCGCGCGGGCATGGCTCGACGCGGGTCGTGAAGTCGAGCACGTCGACGGTCGCTCAGGCGAGTGCGGTTCAGTACGGGACGCTGGCGGCGCGGCGCGGGAAACGGCTCCGCGTTCCTGGGCTGCCGCTCACACGGCTGGCGACCGCTCGGGCGTGCGTCTCAGCGATTGGCGACCCTGGGCGTCGGCGAGCAGCGCGTCCAGGGCGGCGTGGAAGGGCCGCCCGCAGCCTTCGTCGCGGCGGTCTCCGGACCGGCGTTCTCGGCTACCCCGTCGGGTCCGGGGCGATCGTCGTTGTCGGGTGTCCCGAGCCGCACGATCACCCGTGCAACAACACCTATCGCGACCAGCTGGATGATTGACGTGAGCGAAACATGGAATGATTCGTGGAAGGCTCACCCAAGTGGCGGAGCGCCGACCGCTCTGCCGCCGGTGCCACGCTCGCCAAGCCACGCGGGGAACGATGGTCTTGCCTCGTGGATGCCTCAATCAGCGGCCGATTCAGCGGCGAGCGCTCGACGATGGACCCAGGGGCGAGTGCCGGGTTGGTCGAAGGTACGGTGCTGTAGCCGAGCAGCCCGATTGTCGGGTCCCGTCGGCGCGAGCGAAGGGTGCACCGTGTACACGATTATCGACCGCCGTAACGTGAATCAAGCCCGTCTCGATGAAACGACCCGACGGGCACAGACCGAATTCTTTCCCAAAGTGCAAGCAGCCGAGGGATTCGTTGGCTTCTCTCTCGTGGCCGACGGCGATCTCTTCACCGCGATCTTTGTGTGGGAGGACCAGTCGAAGGCGGAAGCCTTCGACGCGTCCTACGCGGACTGGACGAAGGTGCTCGAGGAGATGGGGCACAAGCTGGAGACCGACAACCGAGGCGAGACGGTGATTCAACTCGAGCCGCAGAAGTAGGTCCGTCCGCCTCGTCTCGATCGGCGGAGACTGTTCCGAAGCATCGGGCCGCGGACCCGTACGGACCGACTCGACAGACGGGGCCACGGTCCGGGGACCGCGCTCGCGGCCGGTGGCACTGACAGCCTCGGCGGCTGCGCGCGCCTGATCACACTCGTTCGTGCAGGCCGTCGCGGACGATCTCGGTCCACTGCTGTGGGTCATGACCGAACAGCAGGGTCGCGCCCTGCGCTTGCTCTCCTGCAAGCCGACGAATCGAATACACATGGCGGTCACGGTCGTGGCTGATCGGCGGGAGGTGTTCGTGCGTCAGCGTTCGCCGGAGGTAGCAGCAGTCGCCGCAGATCACGTAGACGCTTGTCTCGGTCCGGACCCGAACGGATTGGTGTCCGGCGGTGTGCCCGTCGGTGAGCAGGCACGTCACCGTGCCATCACCGAACAGGTCGTGATCACCGTCGATCTCGAGCCGCGGATGTCCGAGGTCCACGTCGTCACGGTTGTACGCACCCAGATCGAGCAGTCGTTCGTTGTGCAGCTCCGCCCATTCGCGGGCTTGCACGACGACCCGCGCGTTCGGTAGTTCGAGCAAGCCACCGGTGTGATCGAAGTGGAGGTGGGTCAGCACGACCTGTGCGACTTGGCCCGGGTCGTAGCCAGCAGCACTGAGGACTGGGCCGACCGACTCAGATCCGTCCCCCTGTAGATGGACGTCGAACGTCGACGCGAGCTTGCGCAGACGGGCTGTCGTCGCGGCGAGCTCGGGGTGCAGACCCGTGTCGACGACGACGAGGCCCAAGGGATGCTCGATCACGAACACCGGGACGGGATAGGTGATCTCGCCGGTCTCGCCGTCGAGGAAGCCACCGCGGGACGACGTCATCGAGCCCGTCGACAACGCGTGCAAGCGAACCGCCGGAGCAACCATCGACGCAAACGTAGCGACGGCACGTGATGCGCTCGGAGGAGAATTGGTCACGCCGAGCGCCCCGATCCGTGCACCGGCAGGTCCGCCCGGGGGCTCGCCGTGAACACTTGATTCAGTGTCCGAACGCCGCCGTTGTACGGATGATTGGTCAGAAGCCTGGAAAGAGGGGGCGCAGCGCAGCGATCTTGGCGGCATCGATGTCGGCTGGCGTGTGGCCGGCATCGAGGCGACCGTAGACGAGGCGGACGAACGACTCGGCGGGCAGTTCGACGATTGGCCCGTCGCCAACACCGGGGATCAAGGACACGCTGCCGGCGCCGGTCACGAGGACGAATTGTTGGCTCGGTTCGCTGGTGCGGATCGTGACGTTCCGTTCCACGCCGTCGTCCTTGGCTGCGAACCGGGCGATCATGGGCAGGCTCCCGAGGATCACCCTCGCCGATTGCTCGGACAGCACAGCCGTCGGGTCGAGCACGACCTCGACATCCCAGGTGTGCAGAGCGTGCTCGTTCAAGCGCATCCCCAGCGCTTCGGGCAGGCCGAGCGACATCGGGCCGAACGGGAACTGCAGCGACGCCTGCTGCTCCTCGGTCAGTGCCCCGACCCGTTCGAGGAGGGCGTGATCGGCGGCGACGACACCAGCGGCCTGGTCGGCCGGGGACTTGGCGTTCCATTCGTCCCAAACCGACTGGTTGAACCCATCTGCAACCGGTCGACCGCTGACGACAGCGTCGAGCGTGGCGAGCATGATCACGGCACCGGAGCCGAGGTGCGAGAGGGTGTCGGCGATCGTCCACTCGCTCGGGTAGGCCGCTTGTGTGAGCTGGCTCGGCGCAAGCGATTCGACGATGCCGCGCAGCCGCTCGACGGATGCGTGCAGGGCGTGCAGTTGCTCGATCATCCCGCCAACGTACCTGGGAACTGAATCCCCGGTCCTTGGTCCGACGGAGCTCAGGCCGGGTGTCCACTCGACCTTCCTGTCCGGGGTCGAGGTGGCGGGTCCACCGTTTGGTGGGCACGGTGGTGGACCCCTGTGGTTCCTCTCACAGATCCAGAAGGAACCACCACCGTGGCACCGGCAGAGATCATCTCTCACCGTCGCGTCCGCTTACTCGCTCTTGGCGACAAGCTCGGCAACGTCGCTGAGGCCTGTCGGCTGATGGGCGTGTCTCGAACCCAACTCGAACGCTTCCGAGGCACCGTCCTCCACGAGTGCTGGCGACCGCAAGGGTCAGGACTGGCCCGGACCCGAGCTGAGCTCTCGCACCCTGGTTCGACCACTACAACACTGAACGACGCCACGCAGGCATCGGCGGCCATCCACCCATGAGCCGACTGCCGTCACCAACCTGACGGCCGGATACAGCTAGGACGCTTCCCCGCCAGATGGGTGATGCGGACCCCGACCTCGAGCCGTGTGACAATCACGGCTCGATCAGCTCCTGGGGGTCAGAAGACGTGACGAACGTTATGACGCCCGCCTCGGGCAGGTACCGGCAACTCACGAGGCGTCGCCGTTCGCTGACAAACCCGACCGCTTCATGCGTTGGCTCGTCAGCCGGCCGGACACCCATCTCGAACAACATCGCGATGTGTTCAGGTGGTGCCTCGACCGCGACCAGGGCCGAGCACTGCTCGCACCAGAACGAGTAACCCAAGGCCACACCGGCTGCATGCGTGACTCGCAAGGAGCTCGGTGCGCCGTCGAACGCGTGCATTTCGGGGCATCGCACCCGGATGAGGGCCTTCCGTTGACCTCGGACGCTCACGCAGCACACCGTAACGCCCTCCAGCAAGATGCGAGCGCTGCCCAAGTGGATTCGGGCCGAACTCGAAGCGAACGGAGGAGTACACCGGATGGTGAACTTCAGGTACGGGAAGCCGAGGTACCGCAAGCGACGTCGAGGTGCGTGACCGGGCTTCGCGAGCCGCCAGGGCAGGATCTCGGCAGGTGTGTTCGAGGGGGGAGCTGGCGCGCGCGGATTCCCGCTCTCGGCCACGAGCCATGACCTACGGCCGCGCGGAGCCCCGGCGTACCCCACTGTTGCCATCTGCGCTCCACACCGACCCGATGGCACGCCTACGGCTTCAGCGCGGACGACCGCCCCTCGACGCCACTTCTGACAGAGCACGGTTGGCCACCTCCAGTGACGAACGTCGCGGAGCTTGCGGGCGAGGAGCAAGACGCCTATTGTGACGTTTGGAAGTCACATCCTGCGATCATGTGACAATTGTAACGCTACTCTGACTTCTCGGGTGGGTCAATGACCCTCGGTGCGCTCGCCGCGCAGACAACTCGGAGATGCTCCGACGCGATCGCCGCGCCTTCGGGCGGATAGTCCTCCAGTGGCTCGATGTAAGTGGACTCAGGAGAAGTTGCTCATGGACGGTCGTCGGGTTTGGTGCGGTGTGGTTGCTGTGGTCGTTGCGGTGTCGACGTTGGTGGGGGTGGGGTCGCCGCGATCATCGAAGGCGGCGGGGACGAATGTGACGTTGCCGGCGCGGGCTGCGTTCTATGATCCGTGGGTCCCGCAAACTTGGTCGGTGAACGGTGCGCACGTGGCGTACCACCCGTCGGCGGGCTACTACAGCTCTGACGATGCGGCGACGGTTGCGGGGCATCTCGGTGCCATGTCGTACGCGGGCATCGACGTCGCGATCGTGTCGTGGTGGGGGCAAGGCTTGCAGCACGAGGCGACTCGCCTGCCGCTGCTGTTGGAGGAAGCCGCGAGGACTGGTGTGAAGGTGGCGTTCTACTACGAGAAAGAGGGCTTTGGTGAGATCGCGGCGACGGAGATCTCGGCGGACCTGCAGTACCTGCAGGAGCGCTACGGGACGCATCCCGGCGCGGCGACGATCAACGGCAAGGTGGTGGTGTTCGTGTACAACGCCGATGACACGAACTGCGGCGTAGCTGACCGTTGGAAGGCGGGCAACACCGTGGGTGCCTACATCGACTTGAAGGTGTTCACCGGTTACAAGACTTGCGTGAACCAGCCGGACGCGTGGCACCAGTACGGTCCCGCATCCGCCACGGCCTCGGTCGCAGGTCAATCGTTCGCGATCTCGCCAGGTTTCAGGCGTGCGGATGAATCCTCCGCCCGCCTCAGCCGCGATGCCGCGCGTTGGCGCAGCAACGTTGCGCAGATGGTCGCTTCCGGGGCGCCGTGGCAGCTGGTGACCACGTTCAACGAGTGGGGCGAAGGCACCGCCGTCGAGAGCAGCGAGGAATGGTCGTCGCCGTCCGGGTACGGCACGTACCTCGACGCGCTCCACGACGCCGCCACAGGTACCACGCCTGCTCCCACCGCGACCACGACACCCGCGACGGCACCGACCACCACTACGACGTCGTCACCGACGGTTACGACCATGCCAGTCTCCCCGAGCACGAAGGCGACCTTGGTGCCGGTCGCCGACGCGACCGTCGACGAGGCGAACCCCGCCGCGTGCATGGGATCGGCATCAACGTTGCTTGTCGATGCCGAGCACGCCGGCACGGCGGACTACTGGTCGTACCTCCGCTTCGACTTGGGTGCCTCAACCCTGCCCATCACTGCCGCGACTCTGCGGCTGTACGTCACCGATCCGACCTCGAGCGCACCAACGGTGCAGCTCTCCGCGGCAGCCTGGACCGAAACCCAGATCACCTGGGCCAACCGCCCAACAACCACAGGGGTCCTCACCACCAGCCCCGACACGGCCGCAACCGGCACTTGGATCAGCTACGACGTACGCGGCCTCATGCCGCAGCAAGGAACCGTCAACCTCGTCTTGCGTCCCACCTCCGGCAACGGGGTCGACTTCTCCTCCCGAACCGGAACACACCCCCCACAACTCAACATCCACCGAACCACTGAAGCGCCCCAGGTTAGGTGACTGCTGGGGCTATTGGGTGTCGATCTCGTGGGTGAGGTCGATCATGTTGTCCGCCGCATACACGCCGATGTTCTCCGCGTGGACCCGCACGACCTCCGCCAACAGCTCGTTGTCGCGGATCGACCGCGGTGACAGTGGCCGCTTCTTGGCCACCCAATACGTGTTCGGGGCAATCTTGCAACCGTGCCCGGTGAGCGTCGATGCACGCGACTATCCTCGAGTGGATTTTCCAAGCGCGGTGCGATTTGGGCGGGTGAACATCGCATTTCTCGTCAATAGTGGCACTCTCTGGCACCGACTACTCTCACAG
>JAODBQ010000239.1 GCA_025464045.1 Ilumatobacteraceae bacterium | reverse complement strand
TGTCCGATCGTGGCGCAGGAGAACACCTCGAAGATCTCCTTCCCGATGGGCTTCGTCAACGGCTTCGGCACGCAGGCCGCGCGCAAGATGGTCGACGACGGGTGCAAGAGCCCCGTCGAGATCTACGGTGACCTGCCCGTCGCCGACGTGTTCCACCAGGCCTTCCTCAACGGTTGGAAGTCGAAGGGCGCCGATCCGTCGATCCTCAGGGTCGTGAAGATCCCGTTGGCGCCGGGCGACTACAGCGCGCAGGCGGCGAAGGCGAACAGCCCCGCGGCCGACTGCCTGTTCGGCAACATCAGCGAGGTCAACTGGCCGCCGCTGATCACCGCGCTCGACGGCGTGGGCGCCCATCCCCGTCTGTACGGGCCGCAGGGCAACCTCGACTCGAAGGTCGCCGAGCAGTTCCCGAAGCAGACCGAGGGCGGCATCGTCGTCAACGTCTACCCGAACATCGCCGCCGCGGTGTGGGCGGACTACCGGCAGGCGCTCGTCACCTACAAGGCACCGGACCTCGATTGGAACAGCCTCGCCGGTCTCGGCACGTGGACCGCGTTCACGGCGTTCACCGAGATCGTCACGGGCATGACCGGCGACATCAACAACGAGACGTTCCTCGCCGCTGCGTCGGCGACGTCGCACCTCGACACCGGGGGCATGGTCGGCGTCATGGACTTCACCAAGGAGTGGACCGGCGGTGGCGGGCAGTTCCCGCGGATCTTCAACCGGACCATGTTCATGGACGTCATCAAGGACGGGAAGCTCTCGCCGCTGAACGACACGCCGTACGACGTGACGAACGCCTTCGACGGCAACGTCACGCCCTGAGGACCGGTCGGTTCGTGCTCGTCGATCTGACCCCGTACGGAAGGAGCGGCTGAATGGACGTCCTACGATTTGCGCTGTTGGGCCTCGGGTTGGGGGCGCTGTACTCGCTCGCATCCCAGGGTCTGATGGTGATCTACCGCGGCTCGGGGGTCCTCAGCTTCGCGCACGGCGCGATCGGCATGGTCGGCGCGTACATCGAGTGGGAGGTGAAGGTCAAGCACCACCAGCCGGTGTGGGTGGCGTGGGTCGCAGGTCTCGCGGCCTGCGCCCTCATCGGTGCACTCGTCCACCTGCTGGTGATGCGGCCGCTGCGACGGGCGTCGCCACTGGCACGCATCGTCGCGACCCTCGGCATCCTGATCGTGCTGCAGTCGGGAGCGGTGCTCCGGTACGGCGCCCGGGTCACCGCCGTCACCTCCGAGCTGCCGCGCACGCTCACCCACCCGTTCGGTCTCGCGGTCTCCGTCGACCGCTTCATCCTGGTCGGCATCGCCGCGGCGATGAGCGCCCTGCTGTGGGTCGTCTACCGCCACAGCCGCTTCGGCCTGGCGACGACCGCAGTCGCCGAGAACCAACGCGCTGCGTCCAGTCTCGGCCTCTCGCCGGACTTCGTGGCGACAGCCAACTGGGCGCTCGGTTCCGCGCTGGCCGGGATGGCGGCGATCCTCATCGCCCCGATCGTCTCGCTGCAGGTGGCCACGATGACCAACCTGGTGCTGGCCGCGATGGCGGCCGCGCTGGTCGCCAGCTTCCGGTCGTTCCCCGTCGCGTTCGTCGCCGGGATGGTGATCGGCATCGGCCAGACGGAGCTCGTCCGCTACGTCGACACCTCCGGCGTCGCCAGCTCGCTGCCGTTCGCGGTGATCATCATCTGGATGATCGTGCGCGGCCAGGCGCTGCCGCTGCGCGACTACTTCCTGCAACGACTGCCCGCCGTCGGCAGCGGCGAGGTCAGACGCGGCGTGCTCGCCGTCGTCTTGGTGGTGACCGCTGTCGTGATCATGATGGTGCCCACGAAGTGGCAGGACGCCTTCGTCACGACCTTCGCGATGGGTCTCGTCCTGTTGTCGGTGGTGGTCGTCACCGGCTACGCCGGACAGCTCTCGCTCGCCCAGTTCGCGTTGGCGGGGTTCGGCGCGCTCGTCGCCGGGCGGTTGGTCGACGCCCGCGGCTGGCCGTTCCCGCTTGCACTGCTCGCTGGCGTGGCCGCCACCGTGCCGCTCGGGGCGCTGTTCGCGATCCCTGCGGTGCGCGCCCGCGGCATCAACCTGGCGATCGCGACACTCGGTCTCGGCACGGCCATCGAGCTGATGATCTTCAACAACAGCCGGTTCGTCGGTGGTTACTCGGGGACCGCGATCGGCAAGCCCCACCTCTTCGGTTGGGACTTCAACGCGATCTCTCACCCCGATCGCTACGCGATCGTCTGCATGGGCCTGTTCACCGCCGTCGCGCTGATGGTGGCGAGCATGCGACGTGGCCGGTCCGGTCGACGACTGATCGCCGTACGCACGAACGAACGGGCCGCCGCCGCACTCGGCATCAGCGTGCCGGGCGTGAAGGTCTACGCGTTCGCGCTCTCGGCCGGCATCGCCGCGGTCGGCGGCACGCTCCTCGCCTTCCGCAAGGACGTGGTGATCTACGGGTCGGAGTTCAGCAACTTCACCTCCATCCCCGTGGTCGGCTGGGCGTTCATCGGCGGCATCGGCTTCCTCTTCGGCCCGCTGTCGGGCTCGACGCTCGCGCCGGGCTCGCTCGGGGCACAGCTGACCAACGCGATCTTCGACAGCCTCACCCGCTACATCCAGCTGATCGGCGGCGCGTTCGTGATCCTGCTGGTCCTGCAGAACCAGGACGGGATCGCGAAGGAGGCGATCAACCAGCTGAGCTGGGTCGGCGGGAAGGTGCGCGGAGCGCTCCGCCGGCCCCCTCGCGCCGCGCCCACCGTCGAGCTCCCCCCCGAGCAACGCGAGCCGGCGCGGCCCCAGACCCTGGAGGTGCGCGGGATCACGGTGCGCTACGGCGGCGTGACCGCGGTCGACAACCTGTCGCTGACGGTGGCCCCGGGCACGATCGTCGGGCTCATCGGTCCCAACGGCGCGGGCAAGACGTCGGCGATCGATGCGATCACCGGGTTCACGCGCGTCGCCCAGGGGAGCGTGCTGCTCGACGGGGTCGAGCTGGTGAGGTCGAAGGCTGCGGCACGGGCGCGGGCGGGGGTGAGCCGCTCGTTCCAGTCGCTCGAGCTGTTCGAGGACTCGACCGTGCTCGACAACCTGCGCGCTGCATCGGACCCGCGCGATCGTTGGTCGTACCTCGTCGACCTGGTGCACCCGAAGGTCCCTCCACTGCCCGGCCAGGTGGTGGCCGCGATCCGGGAGTTCCGCCTCACCGACGATCTCCTGCGCAAGGTGCAGGACCTGCCGTACGGGCAGCGGCGCCTCCTCGCGATCGCGAGGGCC
>JAODBQ010000222.1 GCA_025464045.1 Ilumatobacteraceae bacterium | reverse complement strand
GCAACTACGCCCTCGCGCTCACCGACCAGGGAACCGCGAAGCTCGACGCGCTCGCGACCGTCGCCCGCGAGCACGAGCGCGCCATCACCGCCGCCCTGAGCGCCGACGAGCGTCGCGACCTGGCCGCCGTGCTGCGCCGCATCGCCGAGGCCGAAGGCCTGGCCTCCGGCGTGCATCCCGGGTTCAGCCGGCTCGGCCGCCGCGGATCCTGACCGCAGACGGACCGACGGCGAGCTCCCGCGGCCGCGCCGACGTGGCCGGCGGCCCTGGCGGCCCTGAACACCAGAACGGCTCACACGCCTGGCGACGCGCGCCACCGTGTCGGCGATCGCCGGCGCGCAGGCATGCCCGGTGGTCACGACAGGAGCGACGGATGGCACGCACGATCTCGGATCTCATCGTCGAGGCGCTGAAGGTCGCCGGCGTGCGCCGGGTGTACGGGCTGCCGGGCGACTCGCTGAATGGCTTCACCGACGCCCTGCGCCGGGACGGCACGCTGTCCTGGCAGCACGTCCGCCACGAGGAGACGGCCGCGTTCGCCGCAGGCGGCGACGCCGCGGTCACCGGCGAGCTGGCGGTCTGCGCGGGAAGCTGCGGCCCGGGCAACCTGCATCTGATCAACGGGTTGTTCGACGCCAACCGCAGCCGGGTGCCGGTGCTGGCGATCGCCGCCCACATCCCCAACGCCGAGATCGGCGGCACCTACTTCCAGGAGACCCACCCGCAGGAGCTGTTTCGCGAGTGCTCGATCTACTGCGAGCTGGCGAGCGTCCGCGAGCAGTTCCCGCACGTCCTCGAGATCGCGATGCGCAGCGCCGTCGAGCGGCGAGGGGTTGCCGTGCTGGTGGTGCCGGGTGAGGTCCTGCTCCAGCCCGCTGACGACCTGCGGTCGGCCGCCGTGATCCGTCCCAGCACGCCGCTGGCGCGTCCCGGCGAGGCCGAGCTACGCGCTGCCGCCGGCGCGCTGGACCGCGCCGGACGCGTCACGATCCTCGCCGGCGCCGGGTGCGCGGGGGCGCACGAGCAGGTGCTCGACATCGCCGCGGCGCTAGGGGCACCGGTCGTGCACGCGCTGCGCGGGAAGGAGTTCGTCGAGTACGACAACCCCTACGACGTCGGGATGACCGGGCTGCTGGGGTTCAGCTCCGGATACAAGGCGATGGAGGGCTGTGACGCCTTGTTGATGCTGGGCACCGACTTCCCGTACCGCCAGTTCTATCCGGACGCTGCCACGGTGCTGCAGGTCGATAGCCGTGGGGAGCAGATCGGGCGGCGCACCCGGGTCGACGTGGCGCTCGTCGGCACGGTCAAGGACACGATCGACGCGCTCCTGCCGCGGCTGACGCCGAAGGTCGACACGACCCACCTCGACCAGATGCGCGCGCACTACGCGAAGGCGCGCGAGCGGCTCGACGACCTCGCGGTCAACGACCGCAACCGCACTCCGATGCACCCGCAGTTCGTCGCCAAGACGATCGATCGGCTCGCCGCCGACGACGCCGTGTTCCTCCCCGACGTCGGCACCCCGGTCATCTGGGCCGCGCGGTACCTCCACATGAACGGCCGGCGCCGCCTCGTCGGATCGTTCAACCACGGCACGATGGCCAACGCCGTTCCACAGGCGATCGGCGTGCAGGCCTCGCACCCCGGTCGACAGGTCATCACCTTGTCGGGCGACGGCGGGCTGGCCATGCTGCTCGGCGACCTGATCAGCCTGCGCCAACAGCGGCTGCCGGTCAAGATCGTGCTGTTCACGAACGGTGCGCTCAGCTTCGTCGAGCTCGAGATGAAGGCCGCCGGGATCGTCAACTACGGCACCGAGCTCGAGAACCCCAACTTCGCCGCCGTCGCGCGGGCACTCGGGCTGCACAGCGAGCGCGTCGAACGCCCCGCCGACCTGGAGGCCGCGGTGCAAGCGGCGTTCGACCACGACGGGCCGGCGCTGGTCGAGGTGATGGTCGCCCGCCAGGAGCTCTCGATGCCCCCGACGATCAGCTTCGAGCAGATCAAGGGCTTCACGCTCTACGCGACACGGACGATCCTGTCCGGTCGCGGGGACGAGCTCATCGACCTCGCCAGCACCAACGTCCGCCGGCGGGTCTTCACCTAGGAGCCCAGTGCCCGGGAGCCGCCGATCGCGGTGAGCATCTCCTTGTTGCTGCTGGTGTTGCCGCTGACCAGGATCCGCCCACGGGAGTCGAGGGCGTAGCCCTGCATCGAGGCGAAGTCCCCGGGGACGGTGAAGGTCCCCGTCAGCGTCGACCTGGGGTGGGCCATGTCCGTGACACCGCGGCTGATCGGATAGTCGACGAACGCGGAGGCATGGGTTCCGGCGGTTCCGTACACGATGTACAGGTCCGTGGCGCTGCCCTTCTTGCTCCCGTCGTGGGTGTCGACACGGGTCAGCACCGCCTCACCGTAGTCGGGGTCGAGGAGCTCGCCGGTCCCGTTGAAGTTGGTGTCCAACGCCCCGGTCCGGTCCTTCACCGCCACCGTCAGCGCCGTCGCCTGCGCCCCCGGGCCATCCTTGGTCCCCTTGGTGAAGGCGAACCCGGACAGCATCACGTCCGGGAAGCCGGAGGAGGCGCCGCTGAGGCTGACGTTGGTGATCTCTGCCGACTGGGCCGAGCCGTCGGCGCCGTGCACCGGGTACTCGGCGATTCCATTGGTGCCGAAGGCGGGATCGAAGCTGCCGGAGCCCGTGATCTTGGCCGCCAGCACCAGGCTGGACGACGCGGCGTCGTCGACGCCGCCGACGAGGATCGCGCCGCTGTGCCCCTTGCCCCTGTCGACCACCGTGCAGCCGTACAGCGTGGGGGTCTTGTTGCC
>JAODBQ010000207.1 GCA_025464045.1 Ilumatobacteraceae bacterium | reverse complement strand
TGGCGGAAGATCGGCTGGCCGCCGTAGAGCGGCACGACCTTGACGCCGAGGCCTTGCCGTAGCGCCACACGGCCTCCGCGACCTGGATCGCCAGCTCGCGGGTGGGCACCAAGATCAGCGCCGACGGCTCCTTGGTCGCCTTGGCGGTGATCTGCTCCAGGATCGGCAGGGCGAACGCAGCGGTCTTGCCGGTGCCGGTCGCCGCCTGGCCGAGGAGGTCGACGCCCTGCAGCATCAATGGGATCGCCTCCGCCTGGATCGGCGTCGGCTCCTCGTAGCCCAGCGCGGTCAGTGCGTCGATCAGCTCGGTGCGCAGCCCGAGCGAGGCGAACCCGGCCGGCTGTTCGGCCTCCTCCGGCGCCTCGTCCGCGAGCGCGTCCGCGGACACGTCCGTGTCGTCGGCAGGGGGAGTGGGGTCGTGCTGCTCGGCGGGGACACCGGGTTCGCTCGACGCAGTCGGGTTCGACACACTGTCGAGGGAGGGTTCGGGGGTAGACATCGCGTCGTCAAGGATGCCGGAAGGAGCGCGTTCTCCCTCCTCCGGGTGGTTCGCAGCGGCCCGTGACGCGTGGCCTGCTGCGGCCTACCGGCCGTACCAGCTGCGGCCTACCGGCCGATCTTGTGGTTGTCCCAGGTGACGACCTGGGTGGGGGTGAACCGCACCCACCGCCAGGCCCGGCCGCGGGCCGAGGCCGCGAACGGTGCGGGCGCCTCGCCCGCCGCCGCCGCCGGCTCGCCGTGACCGCCGGCGTACTTGGCGCCCATCTGTCGGCGCACGACGTCGAGATTGGCGTCGGCAGCCTCGTCGTCGACCGTCTCGAGGACCTCGGCGGCGCCTTGCAGCATGGCGCCCTGCAACTCCGCGAACCGCTCGTTGCGGTCGACGAGCACGGTGCACACGGGGTTGCGGCGCAGGTTCGCGATCTTCTGCCCGCGGCAGTAGAAGTAGACGGCGCCCCCTGCCCAGCCGAACCACAGCGGGGTGACGTTGACGCGCGTGCCCGGACCGATCGTGGCGACGCGCATGTTCCACGAGGTCGTCATCATCTCGTCGAGCTCGTCCTGCGTGAGGGCCAACCCGGTGCCGATGCTCGCCATGACCGTCTCCGTTCCGGACTTCGATAGTCGTCGTCGCGATCTGATCGTGGCATGCTCCGAAGGGGTCGCGCGGATTGGGGTGCGACGCGCGCACCGACTGGAAAGGCCTTCGATCATGAGCGACCTCATCGACGAGCTCGAGGAGTGGTTGGCGAGGAACTGGGATCCCGATCTCACCGTCGCCGAGTGGTGGGAGCGGCTGGGCATGTCCGGCTGGGCGGCGCCGTCGCTGCCGACGAACGCGTACGGCAAGGGCCTCGGGCGCACCGACGCGCTCGCGGTGTCGGACGCGATCGCCGAGCACGGCGCGCTCGGGGCGCCGGCTGGCCTGGGGATGTTGCTCGCCGCGCCGACGATCGCGACGTACGGTACGCCGGAGCAGATCGAGCAGTTCATCCGCCCGATCGTCACGGGGCAGCGGGCGTGGTGCCAGCTGTTCAGCGAGCCGGGCGCGGGCTCCGACCTCGCGGGCCTCGGCTGCCGGGCGGTGCGCGACGGCGACGAGTGGATGATCAACGGTCAGAAGGTGTGGACCTCTGGCGGGCACTACGCCGACATGGGCATGCTCATCGCGAGGACCAACCCGGAGGTGCCCAAGCACCAGGGGATCACCTGGTTCGCGTTCGACATGCACCAGGGCGCGGCGGTCGACGTGCGCCCGCTGCGGGAGATGACCGGCCGGGCGCTGTTCAACGAGGTCTTCTTGTCCGACGCGCGGGTGTCGGACGCGTGGGTGATCGGCGGCACCAACAACGGCTGGGCGGTGGCCAACACGACGCTGATGTTCGAGCGCCAGGGCCTCAGCGCCGGCGGTCAGGCCCACACCACGCTGGCGTCACCTGGCACGGTCGTCGGCGATCTGCCCAAGCGCGCCGGTGACTTCATCCGCGACCGCTCGCCGTCGGGCGGCGGCGCCGGGGCGATGGTGGCCGGATCGGAGAAGCTGTTCGTCGAGCTCGCCAGGGCGAATGGTGCGATCACCTCGCCGGCGGTTCGCCAGAAGCTGATGAAGCTGCACACGCTGACGGAGATCGGCCGGTTCACGAACCTGCGGGTGAAGGCGGAGCGGGCGCGCGGTCGTGAGCTCCCGGGGGCCGGCAACCTCGGCAAGCTGTCGATGAGCGACGTGGTGCGCACGGGCCGCGACCTCGGTCTCGCCATCCTCGGTCCGCTCGGCACGTTGCACGGCTACACGTCCGAGTCGCGCACGGCACTGGACGCCGCCACCGGGACGCCGGTCTCGGCGTACGTCACGGAGATGGCGCTGTTCGCCCAGGCACCCCCGATCTACGGCGGCACGGACCAGGTGCAGAAGAACATCATCGGCGAACGCGTCCTGGGCCTGCCCAAGGAGCCGAACAACGATCGCATCACCGCCTGGTCGGACCTCCCCAAGAACACCTGACGAGACACGACGCGAGCACCGATCCTGCTCGTTCGTGAGCACATCCGGTGCTCACGACGCGGAACGGAGGCGTCTCGGGCGTCGGTCGGACCGCCACCGCGGCGAGGTCAGCGGAGGGGGCCGGCGAGGGCGGCGTCGGCCGCGTTGGCGCCACAGGCGCCGTGGACGCCACCGCCCGGCGGGGTCGACGCGGAGCAGATGAGGATGCACTCGTTCGGGGTGCGGTAGCTGCGCAACGCGACGGTGGGGCGGAACACGAGCTGGGTGCCGGCGAACGATCCGCCGTTGATGTCGCCGCCGACGAAGTTGAGGTTGTACGCCGCGAGCTGGCTCGGCGCGGTCACGTGGCGGGCGAGCACGAGGTCGCGGAAGCCGGGTGCGAATCGCTCCAGCTGGGCTTCGATGGCGCCGGTGGCGTCGATCACCGAGCCATTGGGCACGTGGGCGTAGGTCCACAGGGTGTGCTTGCCCGCCGGCGCCCGTGTCGGGTCGCAGGCGGTCGCCTGCACGGCGAGCACGAACGGCCGCGTCGGCATCCGACCGGCGGCGACATCCCCCTCGGCATCGCGGATCTCGGCGAACGTGCCGCCGATGTGAACCGTCCCTGCGCTCGCGACGGCCGGGTTGCGCCACGGCATCGGTCCGTCCAGCGCGTAGTCGATCTTGAACGCCGCAGGTCCGAAGCGGTACCGCCGCAGACGAGCCCGGTAGCGCTCGGGCAGCGCGCTCGCGCAGATCGAGGCAACCTGCACCGGATCGGTGTCGAACAGGGCGACGCGGTGCGGCGGCAGCTCCCCCAGCGAGGTGATCCGGCGTCCGGTCGTGATCGTGCCACCGAGCTCCAGCAAGCGCGCCGCGAGCGCGTCCACCAGCGCCTGTGAACCACCCTCCACCACCGGCCAACCCACCGCATGCCCAGACGCGGCGAGCAGCAGGCCGAACGACGCGGACAGCGGGCGGTTCAGCGGCAGGAACGAGTGGGCCGAACATCCCGCGAACAGTGCTGCGCCCTCGTCGGTGCCGAAACGGCCGGCGGCGACGCTCGCGGGGAGGAGCGCCCGGGTGCCGAACGCGGCGAGCGCGAGCGGATGGCGCGGCACGGACAGCAACGGCTTCAGCAGCGAGGGCAGGAGGTCGTCCCAGCGGCGCACCGCGCAGCCGACGAGCCGCTGCCACGCGGCGCCGTCGACGCCCAGCCCGTCGACGGTCTCGTCCAGCGCGCGGTGCAGCAGCGCGGCGCGACCGTTCTCGAGCGGATGGGCGAGCGCGATGCGGGGGTGGACGTAGCGAACCCCGTGTTCCTCGAGGTCGAGTGGACCGAAGATCGGTGAGCCGGCACCGAGCGTGTGGATCGTCGCGCAGCGGTCGTGGCGGAAGCCGGGCAGCGTCAGCTCTGCCGTGCGGCAGCCCCCTCCGATCGTCTCGCCGGCCTCGAACACCGCGACCGACCGCCCGGCGAGCGCCAACCGCACGGCAGCCGTCAGTCCGTTGGGCCCGGCGCCGACGACGACCGCATCGACGGCGCGTGCGGCGTCAGCGCCGCCGAAGGCTCCGGCCGACCCGACGGTCGCACCGGCCGCCCCGCCGGAGGACCCGACCTCGCCGGACGGATGACGTGCTGCCCCCACTGGCGTGCGGACGCCGGGTCAGTTGCGGTGGAGGGCGACGACGGGGATGACGCGGGTCGTCTTCGCCTCGTACTCGGCGAAGCCCGGCATGATCGCCGCCTGCTCGGCGTAGATCCGGTCGCGCTCGTCGCCCGTGACCACCTCGGCCGTGGCGCCCGATCGCGCGCTGCCGACCTCGATGATCACCTGCGGGTTGGCGACCAGGTTGTGGTACCAGGCAGGGTGCTTCGGCGCCCCGGCCGCGGAGGCGAAGATCACGATCCGGTCGCCGTCCTGCTTGTAGACGAGCGGCGTCGTGGTCTGGTTGCCGGACTTCGCCCCGATCGTCGTCAGCAGCACCATCGGAGCGCCCTCGAACGGGCCCCCGACCTTGCCGCCGTGAGCACGGAACTCCTCGATGATCTTCTTGTTGAACTCGTTGGGCTCGCTCATCGACGGCACTGTACGACGTCCGACGCGTGGCCGGTCACGGAGGCCGACGTCGTCAGAGCCGACGGCGCAGCTCGACCATCACTGCCTCGCCGACGATCGCGGTGAGCTCGGACGACAGCGACTCGATCACCGGCCGATCGCCGACGTACGCGCCCGGGTCGTCGCCGGCCGGCCGTTCGGTGCAGCACCACGCCATCGTCTCGCCCTCCGGGCCCCAGTCGGCACGGCTCCACCGGCGGACCGTGGCCGTCTCGGTCCCGTCGCCGTTGTCGTCCCAGTCCACGCGCACCGGGAGCTGCCAGCAGACCGACGGCTTCCAGTCGATCGGTGACTCACCCGCAGCCACCGCGGCGAGGTGCAGGGCGCACCCCTCGCCGCCGGCGAAGCGGGGCCGGTTGAGGAAGATGCATGCCCCGTCGACGATCTTCGTGTTGGTCCGGGTGCCATCGGAGAACACGCCGTCGTCGTCGACGGCCCCGGCGTGCTGCCACCGCGCCGGATCGAGCGTGGCGGCCAGCGCGGCGACGTTCATCGCCTCCTGCGGGTCGCCGAGCTCGGCACCGACCGAGCAGCAGCCCTGCTGCAGCTCCGGGGTCGGCACGTCGAGGATCCCGAGGCACCCGCGGCCCCACGTGCACGTCCAGTTCGAGCGCAGGAAGCTCGGCTCGAACCGCCACCGCACGTCGCCATCGCCGACCTCGATCAGCTCGTCGTCACCCACGCTCCCCAGGATGCCACCCCCGCCGGCTACAGCAGCGAGGGCGCCTGCTGCGCGTCCCCGAGCCTGCTGGCCACGTCGTCCCAGCTGACGATGTTCCAGAACGCCTTGACCCAGTCGGCCTTGACGTTCTTGTACTGCAGGTAGTACGCGTGCTCCCAGGCGTCGATCACCAGCAGCGGGATCGCCCCCGAGCCCATGTTGCCCTGATGGTCGTAGACCTGCTCGACGATCAGCCGCTTGCCGCTCGGCTCCCACGCCAGCGTTCCCCAGCCGATGCCCTGGATGCCGGTGGTGGCCTCGGTGAGCTGGGCCTGGAACGGCTCGAAGCCACCGAAGTGCTCGTCGAGGGCGACGCCGAGGGCGCCGTCGGGTCGCCCACCGCCGTCCGGGCTCATGTTCGTCCAGAAGATGCTGTGCAGGACGTGGCCGGAGAGGTGGAACGCGAGGCTCTTCTCGAGGGTCCCCAGGTTCGAGAAGTCGCGCCCTTCGCGGGCGGTGGCGAGCTTGTCCAGCGTCTCGTTGGCGCCCTTGACGTACGCGGCATGGTGCTTGTCGTGGTGCAGTGAGACGATCTCGGCGGAGTAGTGCGGCTCGAGGGCGGCGGGGTCGTACGGCAGGTCGGGAAGGGTGTACGGGGCAGACATGTGACGGTCTCCTTGCGATCGTTGGATCTCCGGGGACTTCTACCCGAAAGGGTCCTGCCACGAAACCGATCCGCCGGCGCTAAACCATGAGGCCGTGACAGACAACCAGCAGTCCGCCTCGGGCGTGCTCGACTTCGACCTGATCATCCTCGGCACGGGTTCGGGCAACTCGCTGATCTCCCACGAGATGCGCGACTGGCGGATCGCCATCGTCGAACGCGGCGTGTTCGGCGGGACCTGCCTCAACCGCGGCTGCATCCCCTCGAAGATGTACGTCTACGCCGCGGATGTGGCGCACATCATCAAGCACGCGGCGCGGTTCGGGGTCCACGGCACGTTCGAACACGCGGATTGGCTGTCGATCCGCGACCGCGTCTTCGCTCGGATCGACCCGATCGCGGCCGGCGGGCGCGACTACCGGCTCGGCAACGACAACGTCACGGTGTTCGAGGGCGACGCGCACTTCACCGGCGAGCGCGAGCTGGAGGTCAACGGTCAACGGATCCGCGGCACCAACGTGGTCATCGCCGCCGGGGCGCGGTCGTTCATCCCCGCGTTTCCCGGTCTCGAGGATGGACCGTACGAGACGAGCGACACGATCATGCGCGTCGATCGGCTGCCGAAGCACCTGATCGTGCTCGGCGGCGGGTTCATCGCCACCGAGCTCGGCTACGTGTTCAGCTCGCTGGGCGCGCGCGTCACGATCGTCAACCGCAGCAGGCACCTGCTGATGGCGGAGGACCACGACATCTCGGCCCGCTACACGGCGTTGGCCGGCGAGATGTTCGACGAGGTCCTGCTCGGCACGATGGTGCGGCGGGTCGCCTACGGCGAGGGGAACGTCGTCGTCGAGGTGTCGAACGACGAGGGCATGCGCACGCTCGAGGGCGACGTGCTGCTCGTCGCCACGGGCCGCCGGCCGAACGGCGATCAGCTCAACGGCGGCTCCGCCGGGATCCACGTCAACGGCGACGGTCACGTCGTCGTCGACCACTACGGGCGCACGTCGGCCCCGGGCGTCTGGGCCCT
>JAODBQ010000192.1 GCA_025464045.1 Ilumatobacteraceae bacterium | reverse complement strand
GTGTCGTGGATCCCATCCGACCTGTTGGCGGGCATGGGCAAGATGGCCACACGCATGAAGCTCGCCCATCACGACCCGCCGCCGCCCGACTCGCTCGGCGACGACACCGTCGAGGCGATCGAACAGCTTCGGGTCACGGACCGCCTTCGATTCGCCAACCAACTGCGCGCGTACATCGAGGTGGACGACGATGGTCGGATCACGGATTGTGGCTACTGCGGCAGCGGCTTGATCGGTGCGACCACCATCGGCAGTGGTGTCAGCTCGATCACGATCCCAGCCGTCAAGCTGCCGGATCGGCAGGGCGATCCGGAGATCGAGGGGTTGGCCGTGACGTTCACCCAGACCGTCGGCGGACGTACCGGCGCGCCGATGCCGCGCGCGGTGAGGCATCCGCCCTTCATCCAGTTCAGCGCGCCGATCGTGTGGACCACGTTGGAGTTGACGATCCACGCCGACGGCACCCACGAAGGGAGCATGACCGGTGCGTCGGGGTTCCCCAGGCACTGGCTCTTCGACGACGCCGGTCACCTCGTTGCCAAGAGCAGCGTCGCCGAGTACAAGCAGTGGATGGCAGAGTCGTTCGGCCGGCACACGCCGTGGGGCGACGAGGATTCTCCGGCGTTGGTGACAGCGGTCGAGAGCGCGCTCGAGCGCGAGTTGCAGACCAACGTCATGCACGGCGACGAGAAGCCCGACATCCGGCGCGTGAAGGAGGGCAAGACGCTCGTGGACCAGGGCTCGTCGAGCAGCGAGATGTTCCTGCTGCTGAACGGCGTGCTCGTCGTCGAGGTGGACGGCGAGCAGGTTGCCGAGCTCGGGCCCGGCGCGGTGTTCGGCGAACGGGCCGTGCTCGAAGGCAGCACGCGCACTGCCACACTGCGCGCTGTCACGGAGTGCAAGGTCGCTGCGGTCCCCGCTGATCGGATGGACCGCGAGAAGCTCGCACAGCTCGCGGGCATGCATCATCGTGAGGAGACGCGCTCCTAGTGCGGGTCCACCTCTGCGGAGTGCGCGGATCCACCCCCGCCGTCGGAAGCGAGTTCGCCGAGGCTCGATCGCTTCATGAGCCCTCCGGCCTTAGGGTTCGGTCCGTATCACGAGGCGGCCATGGATCTGTGCGGTGGCGTGGACCTGCTGATCCACGACGCGCAGTACACGGCGAGCGAGCTGCCCGCCCGGCTCCACCTCGGGCACTCCGCGGCCGACGACGCGTTCGGCCTCGCCAACGAGTGCGCGGTCGGTCGGGTGCTGTTGTTCCACCACGATCCCGATCGCACCGACGCCCAGGTCGCCGCGATCGAGCGCTACTCGCTCTGCAGGAGCAGCGTCGGCTCGCGGTGACGCATCGTTCGCGAGATGATCGAGGCGATCGCATTGGCAACGATGATGGTTGCCACGACGCCGAAGGCGATCCCGACGATGGGGATCGACGCGCCGTCGACGGCACCCATGCTGTCGGCGAACGAGATGAACACCAGGCGGCCGGCCACGACGCCGATCGGCACGCCGATCATGATGGGGAGTGCGATCAGCAAGGTCGCCTGCCAACGCACCGTTCGACTGATCCAACCGCTGTCGGCGCCGAGCGAGCGAAGGATCTCGAGGTCTCGTCGCTGGCCTCGGATCGACGTCAACATCACATGCCCCGCGGTCAACACCGCGAGCAGGGTGAGCACCCCGGCAAGCACGAACGGGATCGCCCGGATCCTCGCGACGTTGACGATCGACGGCGGCATGAAGGGCGGGGCGGGCGTGACGTCGGCCAGTTCAGGAATGGACTTGTAGAACTGGGCGCGATGCTCGTCGAGTTGAACCGCTGCGCTGGTGGGGACCGCATCGCTGTCGATGCGGGCCAGTCCGGCGACCGTCACGATTCCACCCTCGCCGAGGCCGTCGTTGGCACCCAGGCCGGGTACGACGGCGATTCCAGTCACGCGGAACAACCGGGTGTCGGTCGCCCCGGCGAGCGTGACCTCGTCGCCGATGTGGGCACCGATCGATCTGGCTGTGACCCGACCGAAGGCGATCTCGTCCTCGCTCGCGGGCAGCTCGCCTTCGAGCGCCGTGGGAGCACCTGCGCCGCGCACGACGTCCACGCCCAGCACGGGCAACGACGTGTCACCGTTGCGCGCCGTCGTGCCCGCGAACACCGTCAGCGATCGCACGTGCGGACTGGTGTCGAGCCGGTCGACCAGCCCATCGGGAAGGGTGTCCGCGCCGTTGTCACCGAGTGCGGCATCCCAGTTGCTCCCGTAGCGAAACGGCTGATGGACCAGGCGGTCGAGGCTGACGCCGAACGTGACCGCGGCGACAACGCCGGCGACGGCCAACGCCACTCCGATCACCGAGCCGCGTACGGAGCCGCGCTCGCGTGCTCGACGGGTGAAGGCCAGTCGCATGCCCATCACCGCGGTCGCAGTGCCGGCGCGGCCGGCGACCGCTTCGACGATCGCCGATGGACGAACCGGTCGAGTCGTCCACCGGCTCAAGGCCAACGCGGCGAGGACCCACGACGTGATGGCGAGGACGAGCAGCGCACACCCGCCGAGCAACACGACCAAGTCGACAAGGATGCCCGGGTGGGGCTCGACCACCCGCACGAACCCAGACGGGAACCGGCCCGATGGCACGACGGCCAACACAGCCCCGAGCGCCGATCCGACAACGATCGGGACGATCGCGCGCCCTGCGGCCTCCGCGAGAACCTGGCCGTCGGTGAAGCCGATCGCGGAGAGCCGACGGCGCTCGTCGTGACCGGGACGCACCTGGCGGGTCACCAGTTGGCCGAGCACGGCGATGGCAGCAATGGCAGCAACGGCCGCCAGCAACCACAGCCCTCGTGCCTGAGCCTGGATGGCGCTCCGCACGGGCTCGCTGATCAGCTGGCTCGGTTCGACGCTGAGGGTGTCGGAACGCGGCAAGGTGTCGAGTTGAGCGCGTAACGAGGTGAGGTCCTCGCCCGGCTCGAGATCCACATCCATCAACGTCTGCGACACGCCGACGTCTGGCTCGTCGAGCAGCGCTCGCGAGACGACGACCAACGGCGTCGGATCCTCGAGCTGGCTGGCGCCATCGACGACACCGACCATGACGAGCCTCAGCTCTGGGCCCTCCGGGTTCGACATGTCGTACCCGTTGTCGTGTGCTTGCTGCTGTGTGAGCGTCGCAAGATCGAACGAATCGCCGATGGATGCGTGCCTCTGTTCGACGAAGTTGCGAGTGGCAACGAACTCGGTCTCCTGTGCCGGATCCGCCAGACGCCCGTCCACCAACCGGACTCCTGCCGGTGTGATCGAGCCACTGAAGATCAACGTGAACTCGACATCGCTGCCACTCGCGTCCCGAAGACCGCCGAACACGAACGTCATCGCGTTGACCGACGCGACCCCGGCAAGCGCGGCGACCTCCTCGTCGCGCGGCAGGGAACGGTCGTCCTCGACGATCCGAGCGTCGAAGGAACGCCCGAAGTCCGATGTGTACCGATCCGGTGCCGTCGAGGTGCGACGCGCTCCGGCTGCGAACGCGAGCACGACACCGCACACGATCGCCACGACCAGTGTCATGATCACCGTTGCCAGCAGGCGGCCGCGAAGCACGCTTCGAATCCGATAGACGACAGCCCTCAACTAGCACCACCTCAGCACGGCGAGGAACGGGGCGCGCGCGATCGCGAACAGATCGACATCCGTCACCGCAACGACCGTCGCGGTGCGCGGGAGGTCGGAGATCAGGGCGATCTCGCCGAAGCCCTGGAAGCGGCGCAACTCCGCGACGAGCCGTCCTCCGACGATCACGTTGACGGTCCCGTCGGCGATGACGTAGTACTTGTCACCCACGTCGCCGGTACGGATGATCGTGGCGCCCGCGGCTCGATGTTCGACACAGCCTGCCCGAGCAACACCCTCCATCTCCGCGGGCGGCAGTCGCGCGAAGATCCTCGTCGACCTCAGCAGGCGAATGACAACGACCGGAGCGTCAGCGATGTCGTCGATGTGGCGTAGCCGTCGAACGGTCAACAGCAGCAACAGGCCGAGCGCGCAGCTCAGGCCCAGCAACGCGGCGCGGACATCGGCGACAGCGATCAGGATCTGGACCACCAACGAACCGATCGCCATGCCCGCCAGCACGAGCACCTCGAGCGCAGCGAAGACCGAGGCCAAGGCATCCTGCGGCGCGGCGCGTTGCAGCAGCATGTTCCCCGTGACGTCGAGGACCGAACGGCCGATGCCCATCACGGGGAGCAGCACCAACGCGGCAACGAGCACCGTCTCGCCGCCGAGGACGGCCAGTGCCACCACGATGGCGGAGAGAGAGGCCGCGATCAGCGGCGCCAGACGTCGTCGGCCGACCAGGAGGGTGCTCAAGCCTCCTCCGGCGAGTGCACCGACGCCGAACGTCGCACTGAGCAAGCCCGGTCCGGATGCGCCGAGGTGGAGCTGCTCGGTCGCCAGCACCACGACGAGCAGGTCGAGGCCGCCGATCAGGACGTACTGACCGCCGAGCACGCCAAGCAGCGCGAGGGCACCTGGTCTCTCTGCCAACCGCTTCACCGCGACGAGCGACACCCGGTGAAGCGGATCGGCAATCGATGGCTCGCGGAGCGCCGCGTCGAATGGGGGATCGAGCTCGGCCAACGGGATGCAGCACAACGTGCTCACGGCAACCAGCACGACGCAGCCGCCGAGAACCATCGCGGCACCGCCCACGGCGAGCAACGCTGCCGCGAGGAGCGGCCCGACGAGGGTCGCCGCGTTGTTGACGTATCCGACCAAGAGGTTGGCTGCCGTCAGCTGTTCGGGAATCGTGACGAGACTTGGAATGGCGACGGAACAGGTGGGCGGGATGAACGTCACCAGGGTTGTCGACGCTGCGACGGGAACGACGACCACCGCCAACGCGGCGTGTTGATGTGCGGCGACGGCTGCGACGATCAAGAACAGCGTTTGGGATCCGTAGACGATCGCGAGCAGACGGATGGGACGCGGCCCGTCCGCCTGCCGCCCCGCGAGCGGAGCGATGCATGCCGCGGGCACGACGAGGGCGATCGAGACGAAACCCGCCGCCGATGCGCCGCCACGCGCATGCGCATAGACGAGCGTTCCGATCCACAGTGCCCATTCGGCGATCGTCACGGTGAAGAGCGCCAGCACGGTACGCACCAGCGCGTGGTTTCGGAGTGCAGAACGAACAGGTGGTCGTGGGCGCGCGACACCATCGGCCGGCGACGCACCCTGTGCGAGCACGATCCCTACTCAGATCTCAGGACCAGAGCCGGCTTCGTCCTCGACGCGCGGCTCGCCGGAATGATCGCCAACAGGTTCGCCGCGACCAGCGCCGCGGGAATGATGAGCATCACGGCAACGACCGTGAACGGTGAACGGAACGTCAGCGGAACCCGGTGGGTGATGGACTGCCAACCCGCGCGTCCGGCGATGAGGCCCACCGGCACTCCGACGAGGAGACCCGCGATGCCCACGACGGTGGCCTGCGAGGTGATCATCGCCCGCACCCCAGAACGAGTGACCCCGAGCGCTTGGAGCACGGCGAAGTCGCGCCGACGTCGGTACACGGACGAGAAGAGCGCGTGGCCGACCGCGATCGTCCCGAGCAGTGCCAGGAAGGCTGCGAGCACTGTCGGCAACGTACGCACGTTGTGCAGGTTCTCGAGCTCCAGTGGCTTGTCGGGCGCTGACACCCCGTCCACGGTCGATCCCAGGGCAGTTCCCAACCCTTCGATCTGGGCATTCAGATGGTCACGATCGGCGAAGCGCACGGCAACGACCATCGCGACGGTCGTGTTGTCGTGAGGGTCGTAGTTCTGGGCTGCCAGGCCGCTCCATCGATGGGGCGACACCCACGCACCCTCGTCGAACTGGGCGTGAACGTCCGACGGGAACAGACCGAGCCCGACGACCCTCGCGGACCCGCCATCGGCGAGGCTCACCGTGTCGCCGACCTTCACACCGAGGTCATGAGCGGTCGACGGGCCCAGCACGATCTCGTGGTCGTTCTCCGGCGCCCGCCCCGACAACGTCACCAGATGCACCGTCGCACCCTGCTTCGGATCGACAACGGTGAACACGGGCACGCCGAGATCGCCGATCTGGCTCACGTAGCGGGCGATCGTACTGACCGCAGCAACGCCGGGCTGATGCGCAACGGAATCGACCAGCGCCGGCTTGACGCCCGAGTCGATCGAGAGGTCGGCCTGCGCCGGCACGACCGACGCGTCCCACGCCACACCGGCCACCTGCGGGTGCGCGACCGCGTCGGTCAGTCCATGGTTCACCGTTGCGATCGCGACGACGCCGGCGACCGCGGCAACCGAGCCGATCAGCGCCGGCCATGCACCGCCTTTGCGCTTCGAGCCGCCACCATCGAACGCCATGCGCGCGCCAACCCGCGCGGCCACCGGCCGAGCGATCGGCAGATGGGTCAGCCACCTGCCGCGAGCCACGGCTCGTTGCGCAGCCGAACGAGCGGCTCTCGAGCTGCCGAGAGCGGCGACGCCGAGTGTGACCACCGCCGCGAGCAGCACCGCGCCGATCACCAGCGCGATGTTGACCTGAGTCCCACGGTCCGGATCGATGCCGGCGGCCAGCCCGACCGGGAACCATCGCGACGCGATGATGGAGGTGAGCGCGGTGATCACCACAGCAACGCCGGCCGTCAGAACGTGTGGGCGGAGCGCCGCGGCCACGAGCTCCCGGCGCGTCATGCCGAGCGCCCGCAAGGCAGGAGCATCGGTACCGATGGTCGCGGCCGATCGGGCCAAGGCCTGACCCACGAACGCCACGCCCGCAAGGGCAACGATCGCAGCGAGCAGCCGCAACATCGCTCCCTCGACGTCGGTGGTGGCCGTGACTCGCCGCGAGGTGACGTGGAAGTCGAGGACGGGCACACCGTTGGCGACATCGGCGCTGGCATCACGTCGCAACGTGCCGATGTCGGTTGCCGGATGACGCAGTTGGATCACCGCGTTCTCGGCGACGATGGCGGTGGTGCCGTACTTGGTGACGAAGCCGGGCGACAGGAACACGTTGCCGCTGAACACGTAGGTCAGTGGCGTGTGCACGATCCCCACGATGCGCACCGTCAATGCCGGACCCGCCGGCTCGCCCGACGATTGGTCCACGGAGGCCGGCGTGAACGGGATCGTCCCGCCGAGCTCGACAGGCGTGCCGTCATCGAGACGCTTCACGTCATCCGTCACGACGACCTCGTCGGCGGCCTGCGGATCGAACATGCGTCCGGCGACGAGGATCGGCCGGTCGACCTCGTTCAGCCACACGTCGTCCATCGGCACGAAGAGCACGCCATCTGGGTCGCTGCCGACCTTGCCGAACGCCAGACCCCAGCGGACGAGCTGCTTGACCTCGGGCCGTGTGGCGAGCCTGCTCCAATCCGGGTTGAGGAGGTCGGCCTGCGTGGCGAAGACGACCGCGTCACTGGCGTTGGTGCGCGACTGCAATCGGGACAGCGCGGTGTCCGTGCGGAGTGCCCCGTCGTACGCGGCGGCGGCGAGACCGACCGTCAACCCGACCAGGACGCCGAGCACGACCAGTGACGGGGCGCGGGCGCGGAGATCGCTTCGACTCCACAACGACCCGGGCGATGCGCCATGCACCCCGCCATCGTGATCCGCGGCACGGACCGGCCACAAGGGTGATGGCGCACTGACCGCCGGTGGTGCCAGCCTCACCTCGTCCGTCGGCTCCATCGAGTCGGCGTTGCAACTGCGCCCGCTCCTGCGCACGCGGTGCGAGCGCGATTGCCTCCTGCCGGGACGCTAGGAACCGGTGGTGTGGCGCACGACCTGCGCTCGGGGGTCGTCGTTGTCGGGTAGTCGGGCGCCGTTGACGCCTGCGACGACGGTGGCCTCCCGCATGACATCCCCGAGGAACCCGAGTGTCGGACGGCCGAGTGCGTCGAGCCGGTCCACGTGCTGCTGGGGCCGGTCGGCGCGATAGATGTAGTGCAACGGGTCATCCAACGGGTTCTCCGGTGACATCGCGCCTTCGGCGATCCGCGTCAGTCCCGCCTTCTCGAGCGCCCGCCACGACGCCGTGTTCGCGGCCACGACCGCGACGAGCACGGCGGGTACGGATGGATCGTCGCTCCACGTGCTCTGCACCGCTGCGGCGATCATGCGCGAGCCGAGGCCTCGACCCCGCAACGCGGCGTCGGCGATGAGGTAGTCGAGCTCGACGGCGCCGTCCGGCACCTCGATGAGCGCCTCGAACTCGGCGAGGTCCTCTGGGTAGTCGCCGATCACTGCGCGCTGCAGCAGCCCGATCGGGTGGCCATCGAGCGACACGACGAGGTCTTCTCCGGGCTCTTCGCCCCTGACGCTCGCCCCGAAGTCGCGGGCAACTGCCTCGAGGGTGTGCTCGTGGTTCCACCACCGCGCGACCTGTGGCTCGCGCAGCCAGTCGGCCAGCATCGGGAGGTCGGCGCCGGCCAGCCGCCGCCAGGTCAGGGCTCCTTCACCGAGCGTCTCCACGGCCCGACCATTGTAGATCATTCGGTGCGACGCGCTCATCGATGTTCGGACACGTGGAGCCTCGCAAGCGAAGCGGTCCACCTACTCGTCGGTCCACCGCTCGTAGGTGATGTGGACAGCGTTGCTCGACGGGCGGACATCCCGTTGGCGGTACCGCTGGCGAGCACCCGCCCGGAACAGCGGCGTGCCGCCGCCGACGATCATCGGCGCGAGGTGTACATGGAACTCGTCCACGATGCCCTGCTCGAGCGCCTGTCCGATGACGTCGCCGCCGCCCATGATCACGACATCGCCATCCGTCGCTGCGGCCCGAGCCTGATCGATCGCAGTCTCCAGATCGGGCACGAACGTGAATCGCATACCGAGCTCGCGCTCGAGGCGGACCTCCTGCGGCGGGGAGTGGGTGACGACGAAGAAGGGAGGCGTCGCAACTTGCTGCGCGCCATAGCCCATGTCCTTCGACCAGCCGTGGGGACCATCGACGGTGTCGAACAGCCGTCGACCCATGACGACCGCACCACTGGCCGCCGTCGCTCCTTCGAGGATCTCGGTGTCGACCGGGTCCTGCTCGGTGACCCACGCGTGGAGCTCGGGGGCATCTCCGAGCCCGTGTTCAGGGTCGGCTCCGGGTCCCGTCACGTAACCGTCGAGCGACATGGTGATGTCAGCGATGACCTTCGGCACGGCTCACTCCCCTCTTCGGCAGTTCTCTCGACTGTGAGACGACGTGTCCGTCACAGACTCATCGCTGCGCCGACCGACGCGCCTCGAGGAGGAACGGGAGGCGGATGGTCGACGAAGCGCGGCTGCGGGCGCGCTACCCCTCACTGTCGGGCTGGACGTCGCCGCGCATCGCGGCTGCGAGCTCCTCGCTCGTGCGCGGCGCGTTCTTCCCGGGGGTTGCGATCGACCAGAGGTGCCCGAAGGGGTCTTTGACCACCCCGTAACGATCTCCCCAGAACTGATCGGTGACGGGTGCGACGACGGTCGCTCCGGCGTCGACCGCGCGCGCGAAGCTGGCATCGACATCGGGCACAACCATGTGGAGCGTGACGGGCGACCCGCCGAGCGTCAACGGACCGCGCATGTCGTACTCAGCGTTCTCGTCGACGAGCAACACCGTGCCGCCGTTGATCTCAACTGCCGCATGGGCGAGCTTGCCATCTGGCATCGGAAGCCGGATCATCTCGACTGCGCCGAAAGCTCTGGTGTAGAAGTCGATCGCTTCCGCGGCGCCCGCGCACACGAGATGTGGCCTGATCCCGCTCGTTCCACTGGCGTCTGGGTGCTGTTGCTCACTCATGACTTCGTTCCTTCCCGATCGTCGGACATCGCCGCGATGAGGGCATCGAGCTTGTCGTACCCCTGGACCACACCGGACTCCATCCCGCTGGCGACGAAGGCATCGCGGTCCTCGAAGGAATCGACGAGTGAGGTCGACGTGAGACGAGTGCGGCCGTTGCCGATGCCCTCGAAGACAAGGCGCTCCAACGCAACACCGTCGGGCATGCCGTCGAACGTGAACGTCTGGACGATCAGTGCTGCCGGTCGGACTTCGTGGAACGAACCGTGGAAGCCCGCCTCGAAACCGTCTCGCGAGACGCTGTATCGGTACGACCCCCCGGTGCGGCAGTCGTGATGGTCGATGTTCATGTCGATGCCGTCCGGCCCATTCCATTGGGCGAAGAGCTCTGGGTCGACGTGCGCCCGGAACACCTTCTCCGGCGGCGCATCGAACTCGCGCGTGATCCGCACGAGTGGCACCGTCGGGTCGGAGACGATGTGGGTCTTGTTGGTGCTGGTGTTCATGGAGCGGCCTTTCTCGGGCGTCGCGTCGACGGGGTTGACGGGTCATCGGGCATGTCGGCAAGAACCCGGTCCAGTCGGGCGAACCGGTTCTCGGCCTCGCGGCGATAGTGCTCGATCCACGATGTCATCGCATCGAACGCACCCGCCTCGAGGTGAACGGGCCGGCGGTAGGCGTCGCCCCGGCGAGTCACCAACCCGGCGTCCTCGAGCACTCTCATGTGCTTGGACACGGCCTGCACGCTGATCTCGAACGGTTTCGCGAGCGTGGTGACGCTGGCATCACCGATGGCGAGCTGAGCGACCAGATCGCGACGAACCGGGTCCGCCAAGGCAGCGAACACTCGGGACAACGCATCGACGGCCACACCGATCACCTCCAAGTTGTCAACCGAATGGTTGATCGAACGGTAATCCGACACGACCAACTTGTCAACCAAATGGTTGTCATTCGTCGACGGCACCGCGCTGGCTCGCGGAACAGCGGCAGGAATGGCAATCGCAGAGCTCGAAGCAGCGTTCCCGCGCTGCCAAGGAGACGGCCAGTCGGAGTTGGCATCGAACCGACCCAGCCTCGATATGGATCCCCCGCAGTTGAGGGTTGACACGGGTACAAGCGAGGCAGACACTGGAAAATCTGAGGCTCAGTAACTCAGTGTTTCCCTACCCAGTGTCTCGTCTTTCGCTGCTGTAGAGCGCCCGCCGTGCCAGGTCGGATCGAACGATCTGCACGCTGAATCGTTGGGGCATGCCGAGCGGAGACGTCCCCAAACAGGGTGCGGTCACGTTCTGCGACCGCGCTGCGGAGAGGTGATCCGAATGATTCCGATCAAGCCACGTTCTTCGACGCGCGGTCATCCGAAGCCGCTCGTCCTCATCGGCCTCGCGGGGCTGTGTGCGGTGTCGTTCGCCGCAGGTTCGGCGATCCCATCGGCCGGCGCAGGGAACGCTGTCGCGCCTTCGTCAGGCGACAACAACTACAGCACGACGACAGCCGCCCAGGAGACGACGACCTCGGTCGGCCAGGAAACCACGACGTCCGTCGTCGAGACCACGTCGCCGACGACCACACCACCGACGACCACACCTCCGACGACCACACCGCCGACGACCACCCCGCCGACGACCACCCCCACCAACGTCTTTCCGCCACCCGGTGGCCCGCCGGCCGACCCCGGCACGGGGTGCGTGCCGGCCGACCCGAACTTCTGGCCGTTCGGAACGGTGTGCGGGCGTGACTTCAACGTCCCGTCGCCTCCGGAGTCGCCGAGCTTGATCCCGACCTTCGCCACGAAGGCGACGACCCGGATCTATGGCGAGGATCCGTTCCAGCAAGCCGTGTCGGTCACGCAGCACCAGTGGCCTGCCGCGATCTCCACGACCGATCCGAACGAGACCAACAACGTCCCGGACCGGCCGTGGGGCTTGACCCTGATCACGCCCGACGACCCGCTGGTGGGGATCTCGGCGGTGCCGCTGCTGCACTTCCCTGACGACGCGCCGATCCTCTTCGTCACTGCTGACGGCATTCCGGCGGTGACCCTGAACGAGATCAAGCGGCTCGGGGACACCGGCATCGTCCGGGCCAACAACATCGACGCCTTCTTGGTCGGTGCCGCCGCCAACGACGCGGTCAAGGCGCAGCTCACGGAGATCGGACTGACGTTCATCGACGTGACCGGAAGCGACATCTTCGAGCTCGCCAACAACGTCGACATCCTGTACGGCGGCATCCAGAACCCCGACGAGGGCGTGCCGCAGATGGAGACCAGCGCGAGCACCGGCGGCAACGGCGCCGAGGTCGTGCTGATCGGTTCGGCAGAAGGGAAGGACTGGCAGTTCGTCCTGCCGGCCACCCACTGGGCGTCCCACATGCCGGCCGGGTTGCTCTGGGTCCAACGCGACAGCATCCCGCAACCGACGATCGACGCACTCAAGCGTCGCAATGGCCACGCCCTGATCTACGTCTACGGGGGCGCGGCGCAGGTGTCGAGCAACGTCATGATGCAGCTCAACCAGTACGGCAGTGTGACCCGGATCGACGCCGACGACGCGGTCGCGTTCAACACCCCGGCGGTCACCACGCCGTTCAACACCGCGGTCGCGTTCGCCAAGATGTGGGACCCGACCGGCATGGTGGGTTGGAACATCCTCGGGCCCGGTCATGGCTTCACGTTGGTGAACATCAACGACTGGCAGGCGGCCGTCGCCTCTGCCCCGCTGTCGCACCTCGGCTTCCACTCACCACTGCTGCTGACGGACAGCCCCGACTCGCTCCCAGCGGAGGTGGACGCCTACTTGGCGCAGGTGGCCCCGACCTTCCTGACCACACCGGCCGACGGGCCCTACAACATGACCTACGTGCTCGGCGACTGGACGGACATCACCTGGCCGGTGCAGGCCCACATCGACTACATCTCCGAGATGTCCAAC
>JAODBQ010000190.1 GCA_025464045.1 Ilumatobacteraceae bacterium | reverse complement strand
TCGCTGAGCATCGCGATCTCGTTGAGCCGGTGGAACGGGATGATCCGCGGCATGAAGTACGGATCACCGGCGTGAGGGATCATCCCGCGCCGGGCGAAGACGTGAGTCCACTGCGCATCGTCTCGAGCCACGACGAGATCGGCCAGCAACGCCAGCATCCAGCCGGCGCCCGCCACGGTTCCGGTCACCGCGCTGACCATCGGGGTCTCGGTCTCCCACAGCTGCTGGAAGAGGGCCTGGTAGTCGGTGGTGGCGAAGCGGTAGTCGAGCGTCGTCATCTGGGCGATGGCGTCCGGAGCGGCAGCGACGTCGGCGCCCGTGCAGAAGTCGCGGTCGTTGCCGGCGAGGACGATCGAGCGCACCGCACGGTCGCGGTCGAGGCGGACGAGCAGATCGCGCAGGGCGGTGCACGTCTCGAAGTCGATCGCGTTGCGCCGTTGCGAGCGGTCGAAGGTGATCGTCGCGACGGCATCGACGGTGGTCAGCCTGAGCGAATCGGGAAGATCCTCGGCCATGGCGGCACCTCTCGGTCGTGAACGCGACTGCGTCGTGGTTGACAATCTGACACTAGTGTCGAGTGGGATGGGAGTCGCAGCCAACGCCAACCTCGCCCGGCTGTTGTCGCCGTCCACGATCGCCGTGGTCGGTGCGAACGAGAACCTCGGCATGTCGAACAACGCGATCAGGCCGATGCTCGAGACCGGCCGCCGCCTGGTGCTGGTCAACCCCAACCGGGACACCCTGTACGGCCAAGCGGCCGCGCCGAGCCTGTCGAGCATCGGCGAGCCGGTCGACGCGGTGCTGTCGCTCGTCAACGCGGAGCGTTCGCTCGTCGTGTTGGAGGAGGCGGCAGCGCTGGGATGCGCAGGTGTCGTCATCGCAGCAGCCGGCTTCGTCGAGTCCGGCGAGGTCGGAGCGACGATGCAGCTGCGGTTGCAGGAGATCGCTGCTGGGTCAGGGCTGGCCGTCATCGGGCCCAACTGCAGTGGGTTCAAGAACGTGCCCCTCGGCGTGAACCTCTTCACCGGGGGCCGTCTGGATCTCACCGCCGGTGGTGTCTCGATCGTGTCGCAGAGCGGCTTCCTCGTCCGCTCCGCGATGGCCGCCGCGGGCGAGCGCCGGCTGGGTGTCTCGATCGCCGTGTCGTCCGGCAACGAGGCGGTGTGCGATCTCGCCGACCATCTCGCCGTGCTCGCCGCCGACCCGGGCACAACCGTGATCTGCCTCGTGATCGAGACCGTGCGCCGTCCGGGCCCGTTCTTCGAGGCGGTCGCTCTGGCCCGAGCCGCCGGCAAGCCGGTGCTGGCGCTGAAGCTCGGTCGATCCGATCGGGCTCGACGCATCATGCAGTCGCACACAGGAGCGATTGCCGATGCCAGCTGGGTGTACGACCTCGCCTTCCGCGAGCACGGCGTGATCGCAGCCCGCGACATCGACGATCTGCTCGACCGCGCCCAGCTCCTCGCCCAGCTGCCTCCGTCGAGCCGGCGTCCGGCCCGCAGGATCGGCATGATCACGACCTCGGGTGGCGTCGCCGCGCTGGCCACCGATCTCGCCGAGGACCACCACGCGCCGCTGCCGGCTCTGGACGAGATCGAGGCCTGGGTCCGCGAGCGCGTTCCGGGCGACACCGTCAACCCGCTGGACCTGACGGGCTTCGTGATGTCCAAGGCCGAGCTGATGGAGGAGGTGTTCGAGCAGTACGCCGGTGTCGTCGATGTGCTCGCCCTCGCGTGGTGGGCCGGCGTCGGCGACGAGGGCTGGAGCACGACCCTGCTGGAACCCTTCGCCAGCGTGGCTGCCCGCTCCGACATCCCGTTCGTCGTCACGCCGATCGAGGCCACCACGCTGGGCCCATGGATCGACGGGTGGCGCGACCGCGGACTGCTGTTCGCACGTGGGGTGCCATCGCTGTACCGCGCCGTCGACGCGCTCGATCGATTCGTCGCCGGACCGGACCGCTTGCTGCAGGATCCGGCCGACGTGGAGCACGCAGGTGTTCGCCCACCCCTGCTCGACAGCGTCGCCGGTCAGATCGTCGGGTTCGCGGACGCGATGGCGATCCTCGTCGAGTGCGGTGTGCCGGTGGCCCCCTATGTGCTGCTCGACGGGGACGAGCTGGCGCACCCAGGGCTCGGTGACCTCGGCGACCGACTCGTGGTCAAGCTGGCCGACGTGCCGCACCGCACCGAGCTCGACGCGGTCCGACTCGGCGTCGATCAGGCGGGCGTGGCGGCCGCGGTCGCCGAGCTGCGCGCGATCGCACGTCGCTCAGGTGTGCCGACCACCATCGCCGTTCAGGCGATGGTTGCCGGCTTCGGCGAGGCGTTCGCTGGTCTCCACGCCAGCACCGATCTCGGCCCCGTCGTGCTGCTCGGCATGGGTGGTGTGCTGGTGGAGGTGGCCGGGCAGGTGGCCGGCCGGATGCTGCCGCTCGACGACGCGACGGCGATGATGCTGGCCGACGAGGTGGCCGGTCCGGCGGTCTTCACCGGGCTGCGCGGGCAGCGCCCGTGGCCTGTGCCCGCCGTTGCCCAGGTCGTGCGTGGCCTGGATCGGATGTGGCGACGCCATGGCGGTTGGATCGCTTCGGTGGACGTCAACCCGCTGATCGTCACCGCTGAAGGCCTCGTCGCCGTGGATGCACTGATCGTCGGGCGCGATTCGGGAGGACGTTGACATGGGTGTGCTGGATGGTCGGGTGGTCATCGTGACCGGTGGGGGACGCGGCCTCGGGCGGGCACATTGCCTCGAGCTCGCCCGCCACGGAGCCACCGTCGTCGTCAACGATCTCGGGGTCGGGGTCCGTGGCGAGCACGAGGAGAACGCAGTGGCGCCGGGCGATGCCGTCGTCGCGGAGATCGAGGCGATGGGCGG
>JAODBQ010000166.1 GCA_025464045.1 Ilumatobacteraceae bacterium | reverse complement strand
CGGATCAGCCCGCGTCGTCGGTGTGGCCCGATCCGGCAGCCGGCCGGATCGGCGGTGTTCGTCAGTTCAACTGTGACTGCGCTTGGCGAGGACGCTGTACCCACCGGGGCCGACGAGGCAGCCGACGATGATCAGGACGACACCGAAGATGATCTGGCCTTGGAAGAGCTGGACGATGCCGACCACCACCAGGATGGCGGCGATGATCCACAGGATGCTGTTGCGCACGAGACGCTCCTTCACTCGACGTGCGACCAGCGGATGTCGCTGGTCGACGTTCCGTCCAGTGCCCGCCGCGCGGCGTGGTCAGTCGCGCCAGCGCCCCCCGACCGGGTGATTCACCCGTGGGAGGCGACGCCCGATCAGACGGCGAGGAGGTCCCGCGCGCCGGTGTCGCTGGAGGGATGGCGCAGCTTGCTCATCGCCCGTGCCTCGATCTGACGGATGCGCTCCCGGGTGAGGTTGAAGTGCTCGCCGACCTCCTCGAGCGTCCGCGGCTCACCACGATCGAGCCCGAACCGGAGCTTGAGGATCTCCCGCTCCCGCTCGTCCAGGGGGGCCAGCAGCCGGGCGATCTCCTCGGGCAGCAGCGCGGTGGCAGCGACCTCGAACGGCGACTCGGCGGAGCGGTCCTCGACCACGTCTCCCAGTTCGGCGTCGCCGTCCTCGCGGAGCGGCTCGCTGAGCGACAGCGGCTCGGCGGCGAAGCGCAGCGCCTCGGTGACCTTGTCCTCCGGCATCTCGACCTCGCGGGCGAGCTCCGACAGCGTGGCCGGACGACCGAGCTTGAGTTCCAGCCGGCTGCGCGCCTTCTGCAGGCGGGCGAGCGTGTCGCCGGCGTGCACGGGCAGGCGGATGGTGCGTCCCGTGTTGGCGATGCCGCGGGTGATCGCCTGACGGATCCACCACGTGGCGTAGGTGGAGAACTTGAAGCCCTTGCGCCAGTCGAACTTCTCGACCGCGTGCATCAGGCCGAGGTTGCCCTCCTGGATCAGGTCGAGCAGCGGCAGGCCGGACGCCTGGTACTTCTTGGCGATGGAGACGACGAGGCGCAGGTTGGACTGGACGAATGCACGTTCCGCTTCCTCCCCCTCGCGTGCCGAGCGGCGCAACTCTCGCTTGCGGGCGGCGGTGACATCCTTGGCGTTGGTGTCCAGTTCGGCGATCGCCGCCTTGCCGGCTTCGATCTGCTTCGCGAGGCGAACTTCGTCGTCCTTCGTGAGCAACATGTACTGGCCGATATCGGTCAGGTACAGCCGAACCAGATCTTCCTCGTCGCGTTCAACGCGATCTTTCGCCACGGATGCTCCTCCGAGAGATTGGTTCACCAGCCGACGGACAGTCGGGGCTTTTGTCACGATACCGAGCCGGTCAAGCGCTCCCACCGCTGGGCACGCGCAATGGCACAAGCGGGGGATGTCGGCAGTACCACACCGATCGGCTCGAGCCGTGGATGGGCGTGCTGAGCAGCCCCGGTATGGTCGCTGACGATGCCGCCGGACCTCCCCGAGCTCGAGATCGCGATCGTCACGATGCGCTTCGATGGCGCCGACCCGGGGTCCCTCGTCGCAGTGCTGTCCAAGTACGTCGTGCTCACGCGGATGCAGCCGGGTTGTCGCAACGTCGACCTGTGCGCTTCGGTCACCATGCCCGGCCGCTACCTGCTGATCGAGAAGTGGGACTCGGCCGACGCGCAGCGGGCGCACTTCGACAGCGCGGTGATGGTCGAGATGGCCACCGCGTGCGCCGGCATCCTGACCCACGCCCCGGACATCGACCTGTGGGACGGCCCCAGCGCACACGATCTCGCCTGAGCGAGCAGGTTTCGCGGTGTGCCTAGTGCTGCAACGGGAGCGCGATGACCTTGTTGTAACTGGCGAGCACCGAGGTGAACACGACCGAGCTCGACTCGTCGACGTCCGACCCGTTCGGCTCGTCGAGACCCACCGTCAACGTCGCGTTGCCGCAACGCATGTACCAGACGGTGGTCTGGTGATCGAAGTCCTGTGAGGGCACGGTCGAGTGGACGAGCGCGCTGGCCGCCTTCTCGCACCCGGGGAACGACGACATCAGTGCGCTGTTGGCACGCAGTGCGGTCATCTGCTCCTCGACCACCACACCGTTGATCGTCTGCTGGCCGTCGACGCAGTTCTGGACGACGCTCACCTCGTGCTCGAACTCCGCGTCCGCGTCGGCGGCGGTGCTGTACACCTGGATCTCGTTGCTGAGGAACTGGTCGACGCCTTGTGCGTCGAACCGTTCGAAGGCGGAGCTGGAGTGGGCGAACGGCTGCGTCACCGGGAACTGCCCGCACAGGTCGTCGCCGCTGTCACCCGGGTTCGTGGCCGTCCAGCCTTCGGCGGGGTCGAGGTCATCGGGCGTGAGCACGGCAGCGCGGATCTGATCACCGGTGATCGTGACGGCGGGCGGGGCCGGTGCCGCGGTGGTGGGCGCGACGGTGGGCACGACGACGACCGGCGCCGTGGTCGGTGCGTCCGTGGGTGCCACCGTCGGGT